>JAAUSQ010000389.1 GCA_012033195.1 Chloroflexaceae bacterium | reverse complement strand
CTCCCCCCCCCAGAGCAGAGCGTGAACAACAGCGTTCTGCACCACAGAAAGACGATGACAATGTCGCTTCACCACTACGAGACGAGCCGTCGTCGCAAGTATCAGAGATTGCACGTATTCGCCAGGACCATGTAGACCGGTGTACGCGTCTTTTAACCGTATTCCGTGATATGCCAGAGGTGATAACCTGGGACAATGCCCGTGAGCAATTGCAGCGAGAACTCCAAAGCATCAGCGTGCTTGCATTTGGTAGCAGCGATCTTATCCTTCGTACACCCATTTGATGCATGCGCTCCTACGCTTGCTGCCAACAATGCCCGAACAGAAGCATATTCAGGCATTGCTTACCTATACAACGCATATGCAGGCTCCCATCACGCAAGACACACTCACTGACCTATCGTCATCGCTCACGCAGTGGGCATAGGGGCACCTGTTCACATTCGTGAAGCAAAGCGGGGCGTGAGAGGGTGTCAACCCCATAGGCATAAAGCGAAGCAGATTTCGTCCGCAAACGCGGGGGCATGAGGGTGCCAACCCACACAAAAAGCCGGGGTTCGGGGCGAAGCCCCAAGAGCACGCGTACTCCACTTGTGAACAGGTACGCGTAGGGGATACATTGACGTAAGCATACCTATAGGGTACAATTTACAATAGGGTGGTGCGGTACTTCATACTCGTGAAAGACCATATGCGTGTGCAGGCATACCTGGTAAGCATACACGCCAGATTGGATGTACCCTTATGGAGATACACAACCAACCTTGAATTGCATTGCACGCCAAGAGAGATCTGTCAAATTCGTGTAATCCGAAAGTAATCTCATAGCCTTGAGATACCATGCCCTATCGTTTATAGTAAGAACAGCCCGTATAAAGGCAATGAATGATGAGTGAGCATTTCCCTAATCTTCTAATATTCCAGGGACTTACGTTTAATAAAGTACCACAATCTGGCGGGAGTGGAACACTAGAAGTTGGTATTGCCATTTTCTTGAGGTACTTTCTTAAAGGTGACTCCCCAAACAGGAAAGAGGCTGTTCAATGAAACGTATTATCATCAAAGACACAACTCTTATTCCTCCCTTTGGAGAGCCAGCGCGTGACTTGCGTATCCTGAATAAACCACTCTGGTTGCTCCAGCGTGATTTACTGGCACGACACTGTAAGGGTTCGCAAGAGGTTGAATCGCTTGACGATATACCTCTTCAGGCAGACGAAGAACTCCTTGTCCATAAGGATAATTTGTTTTTTAACGATAACTTAATTGATACATTCGTCTCTGAATCACGAGCAACAGGCCGAGCTTGCCAAATAGCGTTCAATCAGCAAGATCGCTCAATACAGGCTCATGCTCTCCATTTGCAAGATACTATTCGTCTTGTGGGAAACGTCTATGTTGCTGATGTGTATTACTATCCACCAGGAGAACGGCAACAACCTACCCCCCTGGTGATAGATACGCAACCATACGAAATGGGATATTATAGCGTTCCCAGGTTTATGGCTCCCCATGGCGATCTGGTATTCAAGTACCAACGCGAGCGTTCCTGTCGGTTGAAAGCTGGGTCCATGTATTCTTGGCAAATACGCCGATGGGTGTCTTCTCGTATGCCAGCCAGGTAGAGCAAGAAATGGATCTCTCGCGCCTCCGTAACTTCAAAGAGTGGGGGAAACGAGGATGGAACTCGTTTGGCAAGAAACTGAAAATGGTCGCATCATCGTTCCTCGAACGCATCAATCCCCTAGAAGAACCCTGGCGTAATCATTTTCTGGCATCCAAAACGCTGGTGAAAGTTGGCAAAAACTGCTCTATTGATCCGACGGCGATCATCCATGGTCCAACGATCATTGGCGATAATGTGTATGTTGGCCCCGGAGCAGTCATAACCAATAGCTACATAGGGAACAACGTCAATATTATGCAGGGCAGCCAAGTCATGCTCAGTGTAATTAGTGATCGCTGCTTTCTAGCGTTTAATGGTGCGCTCTTTATGTCTACGTTGATGGAAAACTGTATGGTTGCTCAAAATACATGCCTTCAACTGGCTGTCCTCGGACGCAATACGTTTGTTGGAGCCAACAACGTGTTTACCGATTTCGATCTGGCAGGAAATCCTATCGAAACGTTCCACAAAGGGGTTCTTACGCCGGTAGGGTTGCCAGTTCTTGGCTCTGCTGTTGGTCACAACTGTAAAATAGGCAGCGGCTTTGTCGTTTATCCAGGTCGCATGATTGGCCCAAATGTCATGATAGCCTACAACGATGAACAGGGATTGATACGGCGCAATGTGATCAGCTAATAGCAACAGATGATATGGATGAAGACAACTGGCGAACCACGATTGAAAATTACTATCGCTGGCCGATAGCATACGATACCTGGGAAGACGCACTCTCCGCATCAAAAAAGTCGCAGCGTGAGTGGCAACCTGGAGACAGACCAGGCAATGATTCGTATCCCCATCCCAGAGGAAACATACATCAGCAAGATGGAAAACGCGAGGACGTGGACAGAACCAATCGGACCCAAGCAATTGCAAATGGGGAAGTAACGTATTCAATGGAAGTCTCAGAGTGCCAGTCGACTATAAAAGTAAACTAGGAGTGTCAGGCTATGAGTAAGGAGAAGATACTGGTCGTTGAAGATGCAGCGGACATTTCAAGTCTGTTGAAAATCTACTTTATCTCGCAAGGATATGAAGTGTTTACTGCGATGCGCGGTAAAGATGCGTTAGAAATCTGTCGGAAAACTCCTCCTAATCTAGCATTGCTGGATGTCAATTTGCCTGACATGGAAGGCTACGATATAGGACGCGAGTTGCGAGCCAGCCCCCGAACCCGTCATATCCCTATTATCTTCCTCACCGCACGCGGTGAACGCCAAGACCGGTTACGTGGTTTGGGTGAAGTGCAAGCCCAATATTATATTATCAAGCCGTTTGACATTGAAGAAGTCCATACTATCGTTCGCAATCAGCTTGAAGAGGCGCGACGCAAAAATCAATCGCACCCGGTGACAAACATCCCCACAGCCGAGATTATCAACGAGCATCTCCGCACGCTCCTATCGAGCGAAGGGTGGGCACTTGCGCTTATTCACATCAATGGGTTTGAAACGTTTACCCAATCCTATGGGCAAATTGTTGGTGAAGATGTCTTGAAGTTTGCGGCTATGTTGCTGAGTGAAGCAGTCAACGATATGGGCGAACCAGAGGATTTCATTGGGCAGTCAGTCGTTGGGCCAAACTTTGTATTGACGGCAAACCCGGAACGCGCACGGGCAATCTGTGAGCATATTTGTGTCCGTTTTGATGAAGAAATAGGATTACACTACAATTACCAGCACCGCAAACAAGGCTTTATTGAAATTGTTGACGATGATGGTTCCAAACGCAAAATGCCACTCATGTCTCTCTCTATTGGCTTGCTCTCCAGCCAAGATGGTCCATTCTACGATATTCGTGAATTGACGGAAGGCCGAAGAAGCAC
>JAAUSQ010000388.1 GCA_012033195.1 Chloroflexaceae bacterium | reverse complement strand
CGTAGCAACTTCGCGCATTCTCCAATGCCTATGTTCTCATGCTCACAGCAAAGGCAGAGGAAATAGATCGCATCATTGGTCTGGAAGTTGGTGCGGATGATTATCTTACCAAACCTTTTTCACCGCGTGAATTAGTTGCTCGTGTGCGAGCTATGTTGCGTCGTCCGCGACATACGAGCGGAACTTCCGGTGTGCCCGATATCCCCCCTCCATACCAAGCAGGCGACCTTGTTATTGACTATGGGCAGCACACTGTTACCCTCGCGGGAAGAGAAGTATCATTCACTCCACTTGAGTTCAATTTACTCGCAACGTTGGCAAATCATCCAGGTATGGTTTTTACCCGTGCCCATCTGCTAGAGCAGGTATGGGGAATAAACTATTTTGGAGATGATCATGTGCTAGATGTGCATATAGCACATGTACGTAAGAAGTTGAACGACGACTCTGCTTCTCCCCAATACATTGAGACGGTACGTGGTGTTGGCTATCGCTTCATCAGAAAACGAGCGTAAGCACATATGCTACCCAATCGCTGGAATAGTCTCAAGACACGCCTCTTTCTTGCTCATGTGCTTGTTATCATTGTAGGGGTAGCGACACTCTTGATAGCAACACTAACGATTGGCCCCGAATTGCATGATGCGTTGATGCGGGCGATGGTTGGTCCGTATGCCCAGATTGTGCTAAATGTTGATGACATGCAAGAGATGGAGCATCGCGTATCCGTCGCTTTTCGTACCACTCTGATCGAAGTTTTGGGAATTAGTGTAACTGCTGCGATACTGACGGCTCTTGCCGTCAGCCTGTTTGTTTCAACCCGTATCGTTACATTGCTGCAACGTGTGCTCATTGCCAGTAATCGTATCGCCGCCGGCCATTATTCAGAGCGTGTACCTCCTGGTGACATTGCTGAATTAAATCAGCTTGCTGTTCACTTTAATACAATGGCAGCTGCTCTCGACAAAGCTGAACACCGGCGCGTTGCATTGATTGGTGATGTGGCCCACGAACTTCGTACCCCACTGGCAACTATAGAAAGCTATACCGAAGGACTTCTGGATGGTGTTGTACCACCTTCTGATGAAATCTGGGGGATATTGAATGATGAATCCGGGCGATTGCGGCGACTCGTGAATGATTTGCATATGCTCTCACGGGTTGAAGCTCGCCAGATACCGCTCTCGCTTACCCCGATACAACCTGCAACCCTTGTCGCACAGGTTGTTGCTCGCCTTGCGCCACAATATACCGACAAAAACGTGATGCTTACCAGCGAAGTTCCGGAAACGTTGCCCGTTGTTCATGGAGACTCAGATCGTTTGATACAGGTATTTATCAATATACTTGGGAATGCGTTACGGTATACGCCATCTGGTGGGTCAGTCCACATTCATGCCGAATACCAGCATAACAACGTTTTCTTTCATATTGCTGATACAGGTATTGGTATTGATTCCGAACAACTACCACATGTGTTTGAACGGTTCTATCGAGTAGATAAGGCACGTTCTCGGTCACTTGGTGGGAGTGGCATCGGGTTGACGATTGCCCAAGCATTGATTGAAGCCCATGGCGGGCGTATCTGGGCAACCAGCGATGGTCCTGGTCATGGGGCAACATTCTCCTTCACACTTCCGGCTTGAGCAAATCTTGAGCTTTTTCCACATGTTCTCTTGAACCTCCTGTTCTATGCTAGAAGAAACAGTTTTATATGGGGTTTGAGAGGTTGCTCCCATAGGCATTAAGCGAAGCGGCCTGCCGCTTCACAAAGCGGAAGCGTGGGGGTATCAACCTATCAATAGGTATTACCTGCTTGGCACATGGGGTACCTACGCCAAAAGGTTGCATGCACCCGCGTGTTAGGCGATGCTAGTGGGTTTCACGGGCGGCGAAGCCGCCCGTGAAACCCACCAGCGAGGTTGTGAGGGGCTGTCGCCCCTCACGCTCCCCGTGGGTGACACCCATTAAGGGGCGTTGCCCCAAAACATAACGCCTGAGCTTCATGTGTATGGGCTGTCGCCCATCAACTTCCCCCGTGAAAACAGGTACGACACATATTCAAGGAGGAAAACTATTATGATGCATGCATACACAATGATGGCCGGTAATGGATGGATGGGAATGATAATAGTCGGCATGTTCTGGTTAAGTATTATTGCACTGGTTGTATGGGGATTGCGCGGACTCTTTCCCCTTCGCCACGAATCTAGGCTATCTGATGAGACAAACGCATTGAACATTCTCAAACAACGCTTTGCTCGCGGAGAGATCAGTCGCCAGGAGTTTGAGGAAACTCGCAGTGTTCTAGAGTAAACGATGAGCAGGAAGAAGGAAGAAGAAGCATATGAACGATCAATCAATGAGTCGACGATCTTTTTTACGTACAGGTAGAACATTACTCCTTGCCAGTGCTGTTCCCTGGTTGAGTGGTTGCTCAATAGGAAGCACGGGTGCTTTGTCCCAAATCCAGCAACAAACGCCTCATCCCAGTACAGCTCCCGATATAGAAGTGGCATTGAAAGCTACTGCCAGTCAGGTATCACTTCTTGCCGGTGCACCCACTCGTGTTTGGAGCTATCAGGGTAAAGTGATCCAGGGTTCCCCGTCTGTTATGCACCATATTCCTGGAAGCTATCTTGGACCGATACTCCGGTTCCAGAAAGGGCAGACAGTGCGTATCCATTTTACGAATGATATTCCGGACGAAAGCATCATTCATTGGCATGGGTTGCACGTTCCGGCTGCTATGGATGGGCATCCACAGAGTGTTATCAAGCAGGGTGAGACGTTTGTGTATGAGTTTAAAATCCTCAACCGGGCTGGTACCTATTGGTTTCACCCACACCCACACGGACGGACCGGCCCACAGGTATACAACGGATTGGCGGGGTTATTTCTTGTTTCAGATGAAGAAGAAGCCGCTGTTGGCTTGCCTACTGATGCATATGATATACCACTGGTCATTCAGGATCGAACTTTTGATGACTCGAACCAGTTTGTCTACTTGCCAAACGGAATGATGGATCAGATGCATGGATTTCTTGGGGAGCGCATACTGGTCAATGGACAACCCGATTTTATCTTGCCTGTTGATGCAACGGCCTATCGTATTCGTTTGCTGAACGGGTCAAATTCACGTATCTATCGGCTTGCATGGAATGATGGTACTCCCATAACTGTTATTGGTACCGATGGTGGTCTTCTAGAGAAACCCATTCAACGTGACTCTGTGGTGCTTGCACCAGCTGAACGCATTGATGTATGGCGAGACTTTAGCACACAACCTGTAGGTTCTGAGGTACAGATCCGTAGCTTACCATTCAATGGTGTAGAGACAATGGACATGATGGGCGGACGTGGTGTGATGAGCGGACACGGCATGATGGACGAACGTGGTATGATGCAATCCATAATGCACGTCCACAAGGCACAGCGTTTCCTGTCTGCACTCTTCGTGTTGACCGTGAGGGGGCGGGGCCGATCTAACGTTGCT
>JAAUSQ010000387.1 GCA_012033195.1 Chloroflexaceae bacterium | reverse complement strand
AGTTTTCTTTTTCAGTGTTGTGAGCGTTTCCAGCGCAATATCTCTGCTCTGCGTCAGCAACTGCTGCCGAGCCGTCTGCTGCTCAAGCTGCACCTGGAGATCGCGGAGTTGTTGCTCATAGTCATCACGCAAAGTCAGCGGAAGCGCAATAGATTCGACATCACCAGACGTTGCATCACGAGCAAGCTGCTGGTGTTGTTGCACCAGATCATCGCGTTGTTCCTCTGCAATACCAATAAGCTCATCAACATCAGCAACCGTAATATGATCATCGTCGAGTTCGTCAAGACGTTGCAACTGGAGTTGGAAGGGGGAAGACGCATTAGCACCAAATCGTGAACGCAGCGTTAAAGCAATCAAGATATTCCCCAAATTGCCCGTTTGCCCTACCTCGATCTGCCGTTGTACTTCTCGCGCTTCCAGCAAGAAATCTTCTTTATGCCGTGCTCGTTCAAGATATTTCCGAAACTGTTCGAGGGTTGACGCACGCGAATCTGCCAACAACGTCTGGAGTATTTCTATCTGGCGGTTGAGCGCAGTGAGGTCGTTGGTCTGGATAAATGCTTCAAGAGCCTTTTGTGATTCATCGTACCGCGTCTGGGCATCTCCAAGCTCTTTCGCCACCTGATCAAGCACAACACCGCTATAGACCGTGTTGACCATATCAACATACGCCTGTGCCCAGGTATCGGCAAGCGTCCGAGCAGATTGTTCGTCTTTATGGGTTGATGAGATGCGAATAATCTCACCCTGGACAGAAACGCTAAATTTTCGTGCCAATACGCCTGGCTCGTAGCCTTCTGGCATAAGATTCTCAGGCAATACGTCGAGCACACGCTCTTCAAGCAACGAGCTAACGGCAAGAGCAGTGAGTGCTTTCTGACGACCCTGGTCGGTTGATCGCACTGCTTCTTCTGTGTCTTGGTTAGGAAAACGGGGATCAAAACTAGGCCGTGTTTGCATCGGCCGAATGAGCGTGTCGGCAGTTGCAGTATAGCCGGGGGCCAACACAAACGAAAGCAATGCCCCAACCAACGCCACACCGAAAGCCACCAGAGCGATAACGTTCCAACGGGCAACCAGGGGCAAGATAAAGGGTCGTAGATTGATGTCGCGTTCGTCCATTGTCTGTTCCTTATTGTCCTGTGTGTTTCCTTGTTGTCCTGTTCGGTTGGTATCAGGTCGTGGGTTCAACATAGTGCGCCTTATGCGTATGGTAAAACACCAGTGTCCGCTCCAGCCCCTCGTGGAGACCAACCTGCGGCTGCCAGCCAAGCATCTGACGGATACGCCCATCATCGCTATAATAATCGCCAATATCAATACGCTTGCGGTCTGGCGGAAAGGTACGAATGGTATACGTTCCCTTGCCACCATTCGCTGCCACAAGAAGGTCGGCAAGTTCGCGCAAACTAACAATAGGGTCCCCACCGAGGTTAAACACCTGTCCATTCGCTTCGTCACGCAGTGCCGCGATCAACAGCGCATCAACCGCATCATCTACATAGGTAAAATCTCGTAATTGGTCGCCGCCCCAGATTTCAAATGGGCGGTCTTCAACGAGCAGACGTATCCAGATACCAAGAAACGTTTGGCGGGCATCTCGAATACGCATCCGAGGGCCATAGGTATTGGTAAGACGAAGCGCACAGGCACGGATGTTGTAGACGTTGTTGTAGAGGATGTGATACCACTCGCCAGCCATTTTGTTGATGCCATTGACATCAACCGGCCGGAGCAAATGCTGCTCGTCAACGGGAAGATAGTCGGGCTTACCATAGATCTGGCGCGTGCTGGCAAAGACAACTTTGATGGAAGGATTGTATTTACGGCAGGCTTCCAGAATAGATAATTGCGCCCGGCAGTTAATGTCGAGATCAGCAAACGGGTCCTGCATTGAATCCATATGGCTTGTCTGGCCGGCCAAGTTAAAGAGATAATCCTGCCCCTGAACGAGGTAGCGCATACTATGCTCATCGCGCACATCGGAAATGTTGACGCGCACAGCCCCATCCAAGCCATCAATGTTAAACAGATTGCCGCCATATTCGGGGATAAGGCTATCTACCAGAAGAACGTGTGCGCCTTCGGCAACCAGACGATGAGCAAGGTTTGAACCAAGAAACCCAAGCCCCCCGGTTATCAATACATGTTTACCATTGAACATACAAAGGAACTGCCTGCTATCGTTGCGCTTCATTCAGATGATACCAGACCCCATCAAGATCGTTGTGGCACCGTTGCACCCAGTCTTCACCCCAATAGAGATTGCAGCTTGTTTCGGCCCGCAAGAGCAACCAATGAGCTTCCTGGATGTGATAGTAGCGTTGTGAGTCGTTGAGCGCATCCTGGAGCTCTTCATGCAACGCATGGAATGCTGCACTTGTTTCATAGATACGTGCCAGCGCATCTTTTTGCGCCTGGGAGCCAGTCCACTGGAGAAATCCTGCGCCATGATGCCAACCCGTATTCCATGCGCCGGTCTGAACTGTGACACGCCCGCCAGTGCCATAGCGTGCGAGATACTCGTGAATGAAGATAGGGCGACCAACGGTCTGGTTGCGACGCACTTTTTCCATAAACTCCTGGTAGAAGACGTGCCAGAAATTGCCTTTGGGCGACGTGTTACGGAACCAGCCACCATTGTCGCCATCGGTGCATGTTGTCACGAGTGGTGCCCCCTGGCAATGCTTGGTCCGTTCGTGCAACTCATGTTCAAACCAGCCATAGTCCATGCCTGATTCTTGGGCATCGGAGAGTTCCCGATCACGCACCACAACGACAATCTCATGCCCATCGTACTCTGCAATATGGGGACGATAGCGAATATCTGCCCATTCCATAGGTTCAAGCGGCTCAACATAGTTGCTATCTACGAGCACATATTGGTAGCCAAGTTTTTTTATGAGCGGGATAAGCTCCATTGAGAAGCCCATCTCAGGCGGCCAGAAACCGTGAAATTTGTTTCTGCCAAAGAGGTGGCGACCAATGCCAAGCCAGCGCTGCATCTGTTCGTCGCGGTCTGCGGGAGGAATGAGCGCAAGCACGGGGTGATAATAGCCAGTGCCAAGGATTTCAAAAATGCGCGTATTCTGGAGATGCCAGAGCAGATCACCAACTTTCACAATACCATACACACGGTTCTGAAAATCGTGGTTGGAGAGTACTTCGAGCAACGTACCAGAGAGCGAGAGGTGAACACGGGCGATATCTTCGTATGCCCACAGTGAACGCGGCATACGGTCCATAGCCCAGAGTATCTCTTTGGCTTCCCATTCATTATGGTCAAGCAAATACTCAAGATTTCCCGGTGGCTGGTGGAGATTGAGAACAAGCGCGTGGTAGATGTGACTCATGGTTTCTTTCCTTACATACGTTTCGTGTTGGTCCATCTCAAATACACAATGCAGGCAATGCCTGCGCCGTTCAAGCAGGGGGGCGTGGGGAGAATGCATCCCCCTAAAGAACTCGGTGTGATTGGAGCGGCTTCGCCGCACCAAT
>JAAUSQ010000386.1 GCA_012033195.1 Chloroflexaceae bacterium | reverse complement strand
ACCGCGAGGCAACCGAACAGGCTACCCATCTGGTGCTGGATGCTCTACACGAACCCGGCGACGATGCGGCGGTAACGGCGCGGGTGCTGCGGGCGATGGGGCAGAACGGCGACACCGACGGCAGCATTGCCCTGACCATTCCGCAGTACGCCATTTTTGCGGGCGCAGTCGTGGCACACCTCAGCTACCTCGAACAGCAGGGCAAGGTGGGGGTGAGCCTGGATGCAAGCGGTTTGATCTGGCAGCGAAAGGACCGCGCATGATACCGACCCGTGCCGACGTTGTGATCTGTGGGGCAGGCATTGCCGGTATTGCTACCGCCTACTACCTGACGGTGCATCATGGTATCCGCGACGTAGTACTGATCGAAAACGAGCGCCCGATGACCCTGACCAGCGCCAAGCCCATCGAGGGTTACCGCAACTGGTGGCCCGGTCCCGGCGATGCAATGGTGCGCTTTATGAACCGGAGCATCGATCTGTTGGAAGGACTGGCGACCGATACCAACAACCTGATCGGCCTGTCACGGCGTGGCTACCTCTTTGCTACCACCGACGCAAGCCGCCGCAGCGAGTTTCAGCAGGTCGCCGCCGAATTCTCGGCGCTTGGCGTGGGCGACGTGCGCGAACACCTCGGCAACGGCACCACTACCCCCTACACCTACACCCCGGACGCACCTATCTCGCAGCAACCCGGCGGCGTGGATGTTATCGCCAACCGTGCGCTGATTGAGCAGCACTTCGGCTACCTGCCCGCTGCCACACGCGTACTGCTGCATGCGCGGCGCTGTGGCTGGTTTGGTGCCAACCGCACGGGTATGTATCTGCTGGAACAGGCACAGCAACACGGCGCTACGCTACTGCGGGGCACCGTTGCAGGCGTGCAGGTGGAGCAGGGGCGCGTGGCTGGGGTGCATCTGGTGCAGGATGAGACCCCTCACACGATCAAAACAGCGACGTTTGTAAATGCGGCTGGCCCCTATGTGCAGGACGTGGGCCGCATGCTGGGCGTTGAGCTACCCGTCTACACCGAGCCGCACTTTAAGATTGCATTCCGCGACCCGGCGGGCATTATTCCGCGCCATGCCCCGCTAATCATCTGGATGGACACCATCCGGCTCCACTGGACAGACGCTGAACGCGCTCAGCTTGCCGCCGCGCACGATACGCGCTGGCTGCTGGACGACCTGCCCGCCGAGATGCATTGGCGACCGGGCAACGAGCCACAATCGGTGATTGTGGCCTGGACATACCGCACCGCACCAATGCGGGCCACCTTCCCACTGACGATAGAGCCACGCTACCCGGAGCTTGTGATGCGTGCGATGACCAGCGTCTTCCCCGACCTGGCACAGTACATCGCCACCACGCCGGCGCTAGAATATGATGGCGGCTACTACACCCGCACCCAGGAGAATCGCCCGCTTGTGGGGCCACTGCCCATCGATGGGGCCTATGTGATCGGGGCGCTGTCGGGCTTCGGGTTGATGGGCTGCGTGGGCCTGGGCGAATTGATAACGGCCCATATCACGGGTGGCGCATTGCCCCCCTATGCTGCCGCCTTCGACCTGCGGCGCTATGCCGCCCCGGACTATCAGCGCTTACTGACCAACTGGCACGCCACATGGCAACTGTAATCTTGCAGCGATACGCCCCCAATGCTATACTGCGCTACGCATGACTGTAGCGAGGGAAAGGAAAAGCCGATGACAATGCTCAATCAGCCGGATGCCCTGAATGCCGACCAGTATGTACAGAACGACCTCGACCATCTGATCCACCCGCTCTATCACCCCGGCGGGCATCAGCAGCCGCGCATCTGGGTGGAGGGGTACGGTTCCATTATCAAAGACATCAACGGTGATGAATACATCGATGGGCTGAGTGGCCTGTGGAATGTCAATGTGGGGCACGGTCGCCGCGAGCTTGCCGAAGCTGCAATGCGCCAGATGACCACCCTGGCCTATGCTTCGTCGTATACGGGCTATACCAACCTGCGAACTATCGAGCTTGCCGAGCGCCTCAGTGCACTGACGTATCCTTCTATTAACACCTTCTTTTTACCAGTGGCGGCGCAGAGTCCACCGAAAGCTCGATCAAGACGGCCCGCTTCTACTGGAAGATGATGGGCAAGCCCGACAAGACCAAATTCATCTCACGTATCTACGGCTATCACGGGGTAACGCTGGCGGCGATGAGTGCGACAGGTATTGCAAAATACTGGCCCATGTTCGAGCCGCGTGTTCCCGGCTTTTCCCACATCGAGTCGCCCTACCCCTATCGCTTCCAGGGTGGCGACGATACCACCAGCCAGGGTGTGGCGGCGGCCAACCTGCTGGAAGCGGCTATCCTGCACGAAGGGCCAGATACCGTGGCAGGCTTCATTGCCGAGCCGATCCAGGGCGCGGGCGGCGTGATTGTGCCGCAGCACGACTACTTCCAGCGTATCCGCGAGATCTGCGATAAATACGATGTACTGCTGATCAGCGACGAAGTGATTACCGGATTCGGGCGCACGGGTACATGGTTCGGCCTGGAGCATTTTGGCATCGAGCCGGATATTATTCAGTTTGCCAAGGGCATCACCAGTGGCTATGTACCGCTCGGTGGCATTGGTGTCTCCGACCGTATCCGCGAAGTCATCAACGCTTCGACGGCCAAAAACCCCTGGATGCACGCCTTTACTTATTCGGGCCACCCGACTACCTGCGCGGTAGCGCTGGCTAACCTGGATGTCATCGAGAGCGAGGGGCTTGTGCAGCGTGCCGCCACGACGGGCGCATACTTGCAGGAGCGATTGCGTGAACTGCTCAGCACCGAGTATGTCGGCGATGTACGTGGCATCGGCATGATCGCCGGTGTTGAGATTGTCGCCAACAAAGAGACGAAAGAGCAGTTCTCACCGGGTCGCCCATTTGAGGCGGCGATGAACCAGGAAATGATGAAGCGCGGCTTCTGCACCCGGCTGGTACGTGACACCGTCTGTATTGCACCGCCGCTGGTTACCACCGAAGCGCAGATTGACCGCATTGTTGATATCATCGCCGAGTCGATTCCGGCGGCGGTGGCGGCGGTGGTGTAGGGGAAAGTGCCCCGCACCCCCGGCCCCCTCTTCCACTACCGGGGAGAGGGGCTATTGCCCATTGCCTATCGCCTGAAAGGAGCGTATGACTTCTACCCACGTCGCACGAACGGCCCCGGTTGCAGCAGCCACGGCTCCCCGCACAGCCACCACCGCTGGCGTTGCTATTCCGCATCTGTTTATACTAGCGGTGCTGATTGGCATCGGGTTGGGGCTGCGGGTCTGGTTTGCTGCCGTCAACGAACTACAACCGATCTACTCGCCCGCCGACGATGGCGACTATTACCAGCGAGCACTACGCTTTGCCACCACTGGCCTGTACATCGATGACTTCTGGCTGATTCGTCCGCCGCTGCATGTGGTGCTGTTTGCCCTGATGATCCGAGTGAGTATCTGGCTGGGCACTGTCGATGGTCTTCTGC
>JAAUSQ010000385.1 GCA_012033195.1 Chloroflexaceae bacterium | reverse complement strand
CGACCCGCAGGCGCGGGAGCTGATTCAGCGACTGCTGAACCTTATCGAGACGCTGAGTGCGGAGCAGGATCGGCTCAAGGCCGAGAACCAGCAGTTGCGCGATGAGAACGCCCGGCTGAAGGGCACGCCTGCTCGGCCCAAGGGCCCGTTAGGACGACCGCCCACTCAGGACGTTTCCTCGGAGCAAGAGCGGCGTGTGCCCCGTGGCCGCATCAAAGGCCCCAAGAACGACCAGATCACGATTGACCGCGAAGAACGCTGCCCAGTGGACCCTGCCATCTTGCCTGAAGATGCCGAGTACAAGGGCTTGGTACCGGTCATTGTCCAGAACCTCGTGCTCCGGACCGACAACGTGCGCTTCCTCAAAGAGAAGTGGTATGCGCCGAGTACCGGCCAGACGTATCTTGGCGAATTGCCCCCGGGCTACGATGGTCAGTTTGGCCCAGACCTCAAAAGCTTCGTCTGGTTGGTCACCAACGTCGGGCTGATGAGCCAACCCAAGACGCTGGAGGTTGTGCGCGCTGCCGGTACCAAGATCTCCAGTGGCCACCTCGGCCAATTGCTCATTCACCAACCTGCCCTTGATGCCGAGGCGCGTGCGGTGGCCGAGGCGAGTCTGAACGCCACGCCCTGGCAGCAGCTTGACCACACCGCCACGCGGGTCTCAGGCTCCGACCAACAGTGTCACATTCTGACCACGCCGTTGGCCACGGTTGCCCATACCAAGCCCAGCAAAGACCGTCTGTCTACGCTCGACAGCCTGCGCAACAACCGCCCACGACAGTTCCGTTTCAACGCCGATGCCGAGATGCTGCTGCTGGCGCGGGGGCTGTCGGCTGGGGTGCGGCGCAAGCTCATCCACCTCCCGTGGGACGTGGAACTCGACGAGCCGACGCTGATGGACATACTCGACCAGCACGTCGGCAATGCGGGAGCGACGCAGCGCCAGTGGATTGTGGAGGCATTGGCGCTGGCGGCATACCGAGCGGCAGAGGGCGAGCCGGTGGTGCGTCTGCTGGTGAGCGACGATGCCCCCCAACTGAGCGGCATCTGCGCCGAGCAGGCACTGTGCTGGGTGCACGATGGGCGGCACTACAAGAAGCTGCGACCGCGGGTGGCACTCCACTATGCGGCGCTCGACGGCTTCTTGAAAGACTACTGGACGTTCTATCGCGAACTGCGGGCCTACCAGGAGGCGCCGACGGCGAGGGAACGGGCGCGCTTAGCGGCACGGTTTGACGAGCTGTTCGCGACGGTCACCGGCTATGATGCCTTGGACGAGCGGATTGCCAAAACGCGAGCCAAACGGAGCGAACTGCTGCAAGTGCTGGCACATCCGGAACTGCCGTTGCACAATAACGCGGCGGAGTTGGGCTGCCGAGCGCGCGTGCGCCGCCGCGACGTGAGCTTCGGCCCTCGTACGGAAGCTGGCAAGCGGGCGTGGGACATTGGCTTGACGCTGGTGGCGACGGCAAGGAAGCTGGGCGTGAATATCTACGAGTACATCCAGGACCGGCTCTCGGGCCGCAAGCAACTGCCTTCCCTTGCTGACCTCATCGTCGAGCGTGCTCAGGAACTCAACCTCGGCGCGTCCTGGGCGACACCATAAGCCCGCCCCCGATTATTGCGAGGATACTATATAGTCTTCTCTCACCCTTTGAGCCGCAGATTCTTTAAAATCAATAACTATATACATATCGTCTACATAACGAATAATAGAATGAGCAACAATGAGATCTTTATCTCTATTTATCTCGAAATTAATGGTATAGTCTGCAAAAACCAAATAGAGGTATGCTATAAAACCGCTAACAATATCATTGTCGGTTTGAGGAATTCCCTGGCGGCCGGTCATAATATAACGAAAGAAAAAGATAATCTGATCTATCGTCTCCGTTGTGTAACATAAGTCGGCAACCACTCCTGCTTTGACATGCTTGCGAAGCAATTCAAGTAGTATCTGAACTGAGATCTCGTCGAAATAATCTTTTATATCAAGCTTAATCACTACACGGTTTTGAATATCTCCTTGCAACTGCCTTCTAACGTGTGACCGAAACTCTTTGTAATGCTTACGATAGAAAACAGCTTTGTTGTTCAAGACTATCTCATCCTTTTGAAATCTTATCTGGCCTCCATAATACGATTTTATTTGCGGGTATCTCGGTCGGTATTCGTCAAGATATTCTTGCGCAAGTTTTAAGAGATACAAACCTACCGCATAATAAACAGCCCTAAGTGGGTAAGAGAAGAATTTATAGTTACGCAGACCAAGTCCTGGTTTAGGAATCAGGTAGTCGTACACTGCAAACTCGTCTTTTAACCCATAAATAAATTATTTGCCACTTTCTCCTGAAAATACGAAGATTCTCTTACTACGTTCCTATCACTTATTCTTTCATAATAAAACATAGTGAGGGTGTTGAAGTGTTTATTGCGAGCTTTTTGTTCTATTTGGAAGTCCAATAGTTTAATAGCCTGTTTCCAAAGATCAATACCCTCGCCAAAATGACCGCTCATCCGTCCTTTACCAACCGAACGCCTGTGCGATGACGGCCGTGGAAACTGCGTGTCCCAGCGGGTCGCACAGGATGGGCTTTTGTCGTATCGTTGGGGTGATCAAACCGAACCAACGAAGGAACAACAAAAGCCCATGGCTGATCCTATCATACTTCTGGCCTGTCTGGCCCCCGTCCTGACGCTGACCACGATCCGGCAATGGAGCCGGATGGTCGTAGCAATGCTGGCGATGACGGGGCGGGTCACGATGCAAGGGATGGCGCGGTGGACGGGCCCGGGCGGCAGTTATCGCACCGTTCAACGCTTTTTTGCCACCGTGATCCCCCGGGAGCGCGTCTTTTGGGTCTTCTTTCGCACGCATCTGTTTGACCCGACCGATGTCTATCTCCTCGGCGGTGATGAAACTGTCGTGACCAAAGCGGGGAAGGACACGCACGGGGTGGATCGCTTCTTTTCCAGTCTGGCCGGGAAACCGGTCCCAGGATTGGCCTTCTTCACCTTGTCGCTGATCAGCACCAAACAGCGGCGGTCGTTTCCAATCCAGGTCGAGCAGGTGCTCCGCCCCGTGGTCAAGCCCACGCGCCGAGCCGACCCCCAAGCGCAAGCCAAGGGCGGCCCAAGCAGGACGCCACCCCGCCAGCACCACGCGCCGGGCGGCGGCGGCCCCCTGCAGTCGGTTCACGAGATCGGTGACGAGGAAGGCGAACGGATAGGTCAGCGCCCCCCAGGTGAGGTAGCCGCCAAGCGGAAACTGGACGAGTATGTTGGATGCGGTGACGATCACCGCCATGGCAAGGATGCCGGGCAGAAGACGGGGCATTCAGGGCTTCCGTTTTTGCAAGGTTGCGGAGACTTGGCCCCTTCAAGGGCGGGGGCGAGGTATACCCGGCGCCCGCGCCTGTCAACCTCAGTCAGAGGCGAGCACGTTCTGGCACTGGCCCGGCAGGTCGGCCATCGTGAACTCGCGCGGGCCTTCTTGCGTGGGCG
>JAAUSQ010000384.1 GCA_012033195.1 Chloroflexaceae bacterium | reverse complement strand
CCATCTTCCCTTCTGGCTCTTTCCTGAGCCGTCTTAGTCTCCGCTTTAAGACGAATGCGATCATTCTTGTTGTTCTTGTTATCTTCCTTAGTATTGTCCTGTTCGTATTGCATACGAATCTGCAAAACTTGATGCTGACGATAGGGCAAGAGCGCGTCAAAGAGGAAGCTCTGGCAGTGACTGATCAGATGCAACGTACCAGAGACGCATTGTCGAGAGATACCAGTTTGCTGGCGATGAATCTGGTTGTGTCTGAACAGTACAACCATATCGCGGTTCGATATTCGACGGACATGGTGCCGTTTGAATTTGATAGTGTTGAGTATTTTACGAAGGATGGCATCCGGCGTGACATAGCCGGCATAACGACGGATGACGATCATTCGTTGTGTACGGAGAAACAGCACCTTGTTGAGCATGCGCTGGCCGGCCATGAGCGTGCCTCAATTGTGGTAGAGGATGCCCCGCTCTGTGTTGCGCTCTTTCTGGCACAACCATTGCGAGACCCGGAGACGCACAATGTTGCTGGTGTGTTGATGACGTTTCCGCTCAAAGCATTGCCCGCATCGTTGGGGAACTATCTTCCGCTTATTGTGACATTGATGTTGACGTATATTGGAGCCATGATATTTGCCTTGCATAAACGAAGTGTGGCAAGTATCGAACGGGGGGTAAACCGGCTTCGGCTTCCAACAACAGCATTGGCTTCACCTGATGCTTTACCTAGTGGGCCATCGCTCCGCCATTATTTGCTCGATACAAGTGCTATCATTGATGGACGTATTGCAATGATAGGGACAACCGGTTTTTTAGAAGGAACCTTGCTCGTTCCACAATTTGTCTTGATCGAATTGCAAATGCTGGCCGATTCAAGCGATGATTTACGACGTAGCAAGGGGCGGCGTGGTCTCGATCTGCTCAACCAGATGCAGAAAGACTCGTCATTGCCTGTTGAAGTGATAGATGTTGATGTCAGTGGCATGGTTCGCGTAGATGATAAACTCGTGATGGTGGCACGACAATATCAATGCCCAATTATTACCAATGACTTCAATTTGAACCGTGTGGCAGAGTTGCAGGGCGTGAAAGTATTGAGCTTGAACAAACTGAGTGATGCCCTGCGACCACCGGTGGTGCAGGATCAACATTTGCAAATTCTTATTCGCAATGAAGGGAATGCACGCCAACAAGGGGTTGGGTATCTTGATGATGGGACCCCTGTGATTATAGAGGATGCTCGTCACTTGATAGGGAAGCAAGTGCATGTTGTTGTGACGCGGTTGCATCAAACGCAGACGGGGCGGCTGGTGTTTGCCAATCTTATGGATGAGGGATAAGGGATGAGGTTCGAGATATTTGTCGTGCTCGTTCGATTCGAGTTGCACGCATCTGCGTGCTAGGTGATGCTGGTGGGGTTGTAGGGGGGCGATAGCCCCGCACGCTCCCCGTGGGTGAACCTATTGAGGGGTTGGTCCCCCACGCCCCCTTGTATCGTGCAGATCCGCACGGCGTGCGGCACCGCAGGAAAAAAGTCTGCCACACCCCCTGATTGGGGGCATGGCACAATCGTTAAGGAAATATGATATACTAGTGGTACGTTGTTGAGCATTGTTGCAAGATAGGGTGATATGAGTTTATGCGTGCAATTGTGCAACGTGTGTCGTCAGCATCGGTGACAGTTCAAGAATCTATTGTCGGCCAGATTGATACCGGGTTGCTTGTGCTTATTGGTGTTGCAGAAGATGATGGACCGCATGAGGCTTCTCTGCTTGCAGATAAGACCATAGCCCTCCGAATCTTTGCCGATGATGATGGTCGTTTCAATCGCTCTCTCCGTGATGTTGGTGGTGCGGTGCTAGTTGTCTCACAATTCACGTTGTATGCCGATGTTCGGAAAGGGCGACGACCAAGTTTTGTGGCGGCAGCCGATCCAGAGAAGGCTTCTGCACTTGTAGATGCGTATATTGATGCGTTGCGGGCAGCAGATATTCAGGTTGCAACCGGCGTGTTTGGAGCGATGATGCAGGTAGCTCTCGTCAACGATGGCCCCGTGACGATCATTCTTGATAGTGATGTTTTGAAGCAACCACGCCGACAATTGTGAACATCTGTATGTGAGGGGCGTGGACACTCCTCCAGGAATTGGTTTATGCAATCGGTTGTATGCAACATTCAGCGTGATGTAGATGTCTATGTCGCTATTGGGCGTGGGCGTGATATGGCAGATGCCATAGGCTTTGGTACTATAGATCGCACACGTATTGAAATAGTGATATTGGAATTAACGCGAAATCTTCTCGCTCATGCCGGTGGCGGAGTGATTGAGTTAGAACGGGTGTGTCGCGCAGAACGCGAAGGGCTTGCGATAGAAGCGAGAGACAATGGCCCTGGTATACCTGATATTTCCCTTGCATTACGGGATGGTTACAGTACTGCCCATACACTGGGTGCTGGTTTACCAGGAGTACAACGTTTGATGGATGAATTTAGTATAGATTCAGTTGTTGGTGTTGGTACACGAGTGCGTGCGGTCAAGTGGATCCCCCAACGTAGCGAGAGGTTTCGATGACATGACGGTTATCTGGGGTGCAGTCAATCGGCCAAAACATGGACAATCTATTAGTGGTGATACCTACCTTGTGCATGAATATGGGCAAAATGAATTCCTGGTGGCTGTGATTGATGGGTTGGGGGGAGGCGAAGAAGCATCCCAATGCTGCTGTGCTTGCAGCGTCGGTATTGCGAGAACATCCTGCCTTGCCACTTGAAGAGTTGGTGCGTCGCGCACACAATGCTCTGCGTAGTACACGAGGCGCAGTCATAGCAGTGTTGCGTATGTATCCTGGTGTCCGGCAGGTAGGCTATATTGGGGTAGGGAATATTGGCGTACAAGTGTATAGCTCTCTCCAGATAAAGCCTATCTCAAAAAATGGTATTCTAGGCTACCGAATGCCGCCAACGTTGTTGAACATGAACTATACATACAATTCTGGCGATACGTTCGTTCTTTATAGTGATGGAATATCCGGACGCTTTAGCATGGATGGTAAAATTGATACCAGCCGGCCCCCACAAGAATTGGCTCAATCGGTGCTTGATCTCTATGGCAAATCGAATGATGATGCAACCGTCGTGGTTGTTCGTGATTGTTGATGTGGAACATGTATGAGTATTGCCCTTGATCACTGGCTAACTGAACATCGAGACCGTTTGCTGCCAGGGTGGACATTGGCACTTGCTCCTGATACAGCCACAACGAATGGCGGTAAGGATGGGGTGGATCCTGTTGCTAGTCATACGTTGTATGTGGATGCCCTGTTTTCTGATGTGCCGACAAACGACGTAGTCCAAAACCTTGCCCAAATGTATGACGGGCTTGTTTATGGAGCGCGTGGTGATCTCACTGCACTAGACCGGTATCTCCAAGCGATGGTTCTGGATAACGGCATCCAGCAGATAAAGTTGCCCGATCTGGTTACAATATCGTCTCATTTGCGTCGCTTGGCGTGGAATA
>JAAUSQ010000383.1 GCA_012033195.1 Chloroflexaceae bacterium | reverse complement strand
TATGCCTCGCTCAATCCGCGTATGACGGTGGGCAGCATTGTGAGCGAGCCGCTCGAAGTCCACGGGGTCATCGCTCCTGGCGAGCGCCAGCGAGTATGTGAGCGACCTGTTTGAGCGGGTCGGCCTCAACCCGTCGTTTATGAACCGCTTCCCGCACGAGTTTTCCGGTGGGCAGCGCCAGCGGATCGGCATTGCGCGTGCTCTTGCGCTCAAGCCCGCCTTGATTGTGGCAGACGAGCCGATCTCGGCCCTTGATGTGTCGATCCAGGCGCAGGTCGTCAATTTGTTGCAGGACTTGCAGCAAGAGCTTAACCTGACCTATCTATTTATTGCGCACGACCTGAGCATGATCCGGAGTGTGTGCGACCGGGTAGCGGTGATGTATCGGGGCAAAATTGTGGAACTTGCCGAGACAGACGAACTGTATACCAACCCGCTGCACCCATACACGCAGGTATTGCTCTCGGCGGTACCCATCCCCGACCCGGCGGTCGAGCGCGCCGCCAGCGCCTGATTATGGACCCTGAATTCGACTACACCGAAAAAGACTCGCAGATGGTGGAAGTACGGCCCGGCCACTTTGTAGCGGCGAGCCGGGTGGGGTAACGAAGCACAAAACGGAAGTATAGCCCCGACGGGGCGATGTGTTTGATCCCGGTGCTTGCGTGCCGGGCCATCTTTTACCGCGACCGTTGCAGTCGTGGGTCGAGCGCATCGCGCAGGCCATCCCCTAGCAGATTGAAGCCTAGCACAGTTAGCATAATGGACAGACCGGGGAAGGTGGTATACCACCACTTACCCTGCCCCACATAGTCGCGCCCGCTCTCCAGCATGGTGCCCCATTCGGGCGTAGGTGGCTCGGCTCCCAGTCCGAGGAAGCCCAGCGCCGCAATATTGATAATAGCGGTCGCAATCGAGAGGGTCGCCTGTACCAGCATCGGTGAAAGGCTATTGGGCAGCACGTGCCGAAATAGGATACGCGGCCCCGGCACGCCCACCGCCCGCGCCGAAGTAATGTACTCCTGCGAGCGAATTGAGAGCACCGTGGAGCGAGCAATGCGCCCGAATACCGGAATCTCGACAATCGAGACGGCCAGCAGCGCATTAAACAGCCCTGGCCCCAGAATAGTGACAATCACAATTGCCAGCAGAATACTGGGGAAGGCCAGCAGAATATCCATAATCCAGACCGCTACTGTATCGACCCAGCCCCCGATGAAGCCCGCCAGCAGGCCCAGCAGCGAGCCAACCAGCACCGAGATCGAGACCGCCGCAAAGCCCGCCGACAGCGAAATCGGCGCACCGTGCAGCACCCGAATAAACAGATCACGTCCCAGTTCGTCGGCCCCAAAGGGCAAGCTCCACAAGCCAAGCTCATCGTCGGTCCGGTCTTCAGCGGTCATCGCCCACGAAGGCTCTACCAGGCGCAGGCGCAAGTTGCGGTCGCGCCCTGGATCATAGGGCATCACAATCGGCACAAAAATCGCCAGCACAATCAGAAACAGGCTAATACCCAGGCCAAGCCGACCAGCGGTACTATCAATCAGACGACGCCACGCATCGCCCCACAGGGTGCGGCGGCGCATTGTGGAGCCGCTGAGCGGGGCAGCATTGGGGGTTGTTGTATTGGTTGCCATACGTACCTCGTGCGTTGCCCCCTCTAATACCGGATGCGCGGATCGAGCCAGGCATACGAAAGATCAACCAGCAGGTTGACCAGAACAAAGATAAACGAGACAAACATCACGCCCCCCTGCACTATCGGGTAGTCGCGGTCGAGAATGCCCGCCAGAATCCACGTTCCAATACCGGGCCACGAGAACACCGTTTCGGTTAGGATTGCGCCCGCCAGCAGCAGGCCCGTCTGTAAGCCGATTACGGTCACCACAGGCAGCAGTGCATTCTTGAAGGCGTGCCGTGCAATTACCACAAGTTCTGCCAACCCTTTGGCGCGGGCGGTGCGGATGTAATCGTTGCTAAGCACTTCGAGCATAGCCGAGCGCGTCATACGGGCGATAATTGCCAGCGGCACCGTCGAGAGCGTGAAGGCGGGCAGGATCAGGTGACGCAGGCGCTCAGGGTAATATCAATGCGTCCGGTCAGCAGGCCATCCACCACATACAATCCCGTGATTGGATCAAAGCCCCGGATCAGGGTTTGATTGATACGCTGACTGATCGGCAGAATCCCTAGATTGACCGCAAACAGATATTGCAGCATCAGGCCGAGCCAGAAAATGGGCATCGACACGCCGACCAGGGCAATAACCATACTGATAGCATCAAAGAACGAGCCGCGTTGGGTGGCAGAGAGAATGCCGGTTATCGTGCCAAGCGTCACGGCGATAATCATCGCGGCAATGCTCAATTCGACAGTTGCCGGAAAAAAGGTACGTAGTTCGGTGGCAACGGTGGTGCCGCGCAAAATCGATATCCCTAGGTCGCCCTGAAATAGGCCGCCCATAAAGTTGAAGTACTGCGTATCGAGCAGTTCACCTTCGCCCGTGGTGTTAAAAAACAGTGGCTTATCGAGGCCAAGCTGTTCGCGCAGCCGCACCCGTTGCGCTTCGGTCGAGCGCTCGCCGAGCATAATGGTTGCCGGGTCGCCCGGTATCAGGCGCAGCATCATAAAGACCAGAAACGACACCCCCAGCAGAACGGGGATCAGGCCCAGAATACGACGAATAGTGTAGCTAAACATAGTGTCTCGTTACCAGAAAGGAGCGAGCGTCCGGGAGGCCGGACGCTCGCGGAACGTGCTACTTCTCAATAAAGATGTCGTTGAACGGCTCGCCACCAGTGGGGCTGGGCACCCAGCCTTCCAGGGCGGTCTTCTGCCCATAGACCGGCGGTGCGTGCACAATCGGCAGACGCGGCAGTTCTTCGTTCAAGAGCGTACCGGCCTGCTTGAACAGGTCGGCGGCGGCATCCTGCGATGGCGCAACCGAGGCCTTTGCCAGCAGGTCGAACACTGCGGGGTTGTCGTAGCCCGACTGCGGGATGACACCGGGGCCGAAGTGCGTGAACAGGAAGTTGTTCGGGTCGGCATAGTCGCCCGTCCAGCCCAGCATCACCAGACCATACTTGGTGCCCGCATCCCAGTTATCCAGGTATACGCCCCAGTCTTCGGTCTTCAGTTCCACTTCGATACCGATATCGGCCAGATACGTTGCGTACACTTCGGCAACTGGCTGCGGCGTCGGGTAGTAGGGACGCGACACAGGCATATACCACAGTTCCAGCGGTGCTTCGCTGCCATCGGGCAGGGTCATCGTGCTGAAGCCATCCGGGTAGCCCGCTTCGGCGAGCAGTTCGCGGGCGCGTTCCGGGTCGTACTCGTAGCGCACAATATCATCGGGGCGTGCCCACGCCAGACCATCCGGCAGGAAGTCGTCGGCAATCGTGCCCACACCACTATAGAAGCCCTCCAGAATGGCCTCGCGGTCGATAGCATGTGCAATCGCTTGGCGCACCAGCGGGATCGTTCAACGGCGGGTTGTTGATGTTCATCGACAGATAG
>JAAUSQ010000382.1 GCA_012033195.1 Chloroflexaceae bacterium | reverse complement strand
TCAAAAAATGGTTGGCTTTCGTAATCGTATTGTTCATCTCTATGATGTCATTGATCTCGCAATAGTATATGCTGCTTTACAACATAATTTTGATAATCTGCGTGCATTCCACGCCGATATTGCGGCGCTGATAGTACAGGAAGAGAACCTATGCAACGAGTAGATCGCGACCTCAACCGCTTCCGTGAGATTGTGCGGGGGCGTATCAAAAAAGATTTACGCAAGTATATGTCGCACGGCGAGATGATCGGGCGGCAGGGCAAGCGGCTACGTCAGTCATTCCACTGCCCCAGATCGATATTCCACGCTTTCGTTATGGTTCCAAGCAGAGCGGCGGCGTGGGCCAGGGCGAGGGCAACCCCGGCGACCCGGTAGCGCGTGGCGATGGCGAGTCGGATGGGCAGGGCGAGGCGGGCAGCGAACCGGGCCAGCACATGCTGGAAGTCGATATCACGCTCGAAGAACTGGCCCAGATCCTCGGTGAAGAACTGCAACTCCCCAATATTCAGCCGAAGGGCCGCAAGAATATCATCAGCCAGAAAGACCGCTATAGCGGCATCCGGCGCACTGGCCCCGATACACTGCGCCACTTCAAGCGCACCTACCGCGAGGCGCTGCGCCGTCAGATTGTGGTGGGTGACTATGACCCCAAAAACCCGATTATTGTGCCCATCCGCGACGATATGCGCTATCGCTCGTGGAAAGAAGTGCTCAAGCCCGAAAGCAACGCCGTCATTATTTATATGATGGACGTTTCCGGCTCGATGGGGACGGAGCAGAAAGAACTGGTACGTATTACCGCCTTCTGGATTGAAACATGGCTGCGCTCGCAATACCGCGAAATTGATATTCGTTATGTTGTGCACGACGCAGCCGCCAAAGAAGTTGATCAGGAGACGTTCTACCACCTGCGCGAAGGCGGCGGCACCAAGATATCATCGGCCTACAAGCTCTGCAACAAGCTGATTGACGAGCGCTACCCCGCTAATGAGTGGAACATTTATCCGTTCCATTTCAGCGATGGCGACAACTGGGGCGGCGGCGACACCCGCGAGTGTATTGACCTGCTCCGCAATGAACTGCTGCCCAAAGTCAACCTGTTTGTTATGGGCAGGTGCGCTCACTCTACGGTTCGGGGCGCTTTGCCCACGACCTGGAAGAGTACCTCAGCAACGATGAACGGCTGGTTGTGAGCGAGATTGCTGACCGTGAAGACATTTACGATGCAATCAAGGAATTTCTTGGCAAAGGGAAATAAGGGTATGCTATGAAGAATACACGCTTGCCGCCGCACCTGAGCGCGGCCCAGGAAGAGATTGAGAACTACGCCCGCGAGTATGGGCTGGACTTTTTCCCATCATCTACGAGGTGCTCGATTATCGCACCCTCTACGAGACCGCCTCGCTCGGTGGCTTCCCCACGCGCTACCCACACTGGCGCTTCGGGATGGAGTACGACCAGTTGCTGAAGGGCCACGTCTGGCTGGGCAGCACCATCTACGAAATGGTCATCAACACCAACCCCTCGTATGCCTACCTGCTCGAAGGCAACGAAACGGTCACCCAGAAAATGGTAATGGCCCACGTCTGTGCGCACGTCGATTTCTTCAAACACAATATGTGGTTTGCCCACACCAACCGGAAGATGCTGGATGGAGAATGGCGAACCACGCCGCCCGTATTCAGCGCATTATCGAGCGGCAGGGCTACGATGTGGTAGAGGACTTTATCGATACCTGTCTTTCGCTGGAAAACCTGATTGACTACCACGCGCCCTACATCAAGCGCCCCGATGCAACTTATCAAGAACCCTTGATTGAGCGCGAAAACGCCGATGAACTGGTTGAGGGGTTGCAGGTGGAGCGCGAGTATATGCGCGAGTACATCAACCCGCCCGACTTCCTCGACCGCCAGCGCCAGCAAGCCGAACAGGAACGCCAGAAGCAGAAACGCTTCCCGATCAGTCCGCAAAAAGATATTCTGCTCTTCCTGCTGAACTACGCCCCGCTGGAGCGCTGGCAGCACGCCATTCTCGAATTTATCCGCGACGAAGCCTACTACTTCGCACCGCAGGGGATGACCAAGGTCTTGAACGAAGGCTGGGCCTGTGTGGTCGCAGGCTCGCTGCTCTACACCGACCGGGGCTTGCTCCCGATTGAAGATATTGTGCAGCGTCAACTCTCGGCGCAGGTCGCCGATGGGCAGGGCACCCGGCGCATCTATGACTGGGCAACCTTCAACGATAAAGCAACCGTCTTTATTCGTACCCGGCGTGGCCTGGAGCTTGAAGGCTCGGTGACACACCGCCTGCTGCTGCCCGATGGGACCACCTGGAAGCGCCTCGATGAAATGCAGATGGGCGACTGTGTGCAGATGAGCGGTGGCGGCAACCTGTGGTCACAGGAGTATGTAACGCTGGACTGGCAGCCAGTCTATCGCCTGACGTTGCAGGGTGTGGCAGACCGCGCCGGGGTCAACCTCTCAACGGTGCTGCACTACCGCAAGGGCACCCATGCATCACGCAGCAGTACAACCCTTGCGCCCCTGGTTGCCGAATACGCGGCAGGTCTGGGCGAGCCAGCACTCTCACAGCAGCACCGCCTGACCGGGAAGATGCCGCAAGTTGTTGACGAACAACTGGCAACGCTGCTTGGCTACCTGACAGGCGACGGCAACATTAGCACGGTCAAGCGTGTAATCGGCTTTACGAGCGGCGACGAAGCACAGGCCGATGCCTTTGTTACGCTGGTCTCCGATCTGTTTGGCCTGCAAGCACGCAAGCGCCGCGACGGGGGCCGCTGGCGGGTCACCTTCTTGTCAGGAGTGGTAGAAGACTTCCTGAAGTACCTGGGCCTGCCGACTGGCCCCGCTGCCCGCATCAAAATGGTGCCCGCTGTCATCCTGCGTTCGCCCGCTTCGGTGGTGGCGGCGTTCCTGCGTGCGCTCTACGACTGCGACGGCTACGCAGGCGAGGCGGGCATTATCCTGTCAACGGCGAGTACTGCAATGAGCCAGACGGTGCAACTGTTGCTGCTCAACTTCGGCATTCTCTCAACGCGCCGCCTGCAACAGGATGGCTGCTGGCACGTCCACACTACCGGACGCTCGGCGGCAGTCTTTGCCGATACGATTGGCTTTGGTCTGGCACCCAAGCAGGCACGCCTACGCGCCTATGTCGATGATCACCACTGGTTCAAGCAGGAAGAGTGGCACGATGAAATTGTAGCGATAGAGCACCGCCGCGCCACCGTCTACGATATTTCGGTTGAGCAGACGCACCGCTATGCGGCGCAGGGCTTGGTTAATCACAATAGCTTCTGGCATAGCGAAATTATGACCAAGCGTGCTGTCCTTCCCTCCGAAATCATCAGCTTTGCCGACCTGCACAGCGGCGTGGTCGCCACCAGCGGAACACGACTCAATCCCTACAAGCTGGGCCTCGAATTGCTACGTGATGTCGAGGAGCGCTGGAATACCGGGGCGCTTCGGCAAGGAGTACGACGAATGCGACGACCTGGCCGAAAA
>JAAUSQ010000040.1 GCA_012033195.1 Chloroflexaceae bacterium | reverse complement strand
CTTTCTGGTGCGATGCCTTTTGGATCAGGCCTTTGTCGAAGGGGAGGTCGACACTGGACTTATTGGCGCTCGTGGCGGCGCGCTTTCAAGTCAGCCGCCGCCCGGTGAAGAGGTGCTGATCGCGCTGCAATTGCAGAAGCTCGATATTGACCGCGACTGCACGGTACTATCGAACGAAGTGCGGGTAACCAGCGCGAATACCCCTATCCGCGACGAAGAAACGGGTGAGCGCTATACCATCCGCAGCAACCGCGCCCGCGTCGATATCAGCCCGACGCTCGATGTGCTACGCCCCACCTTTACGCCGTCACGGGTGCGCTATGGCGACACGGTAACCACAACGCTCCAGGTAGCCAACTATTACACTCGCACCCTCGATACCGTGACGCTCGAATATATCGTGCAGTCGAATGCCAGCTATGTTGAGGCGGTGCCGCCGCCAACGGCAGTGCAGCTTGATGTACCAGCGCTTTCGTTTGCCGATATTCTGACCTGGACATTTGCCATTACCGAGGGTACCTTTATCACCCCGACCCTGCAAACCTTTGATATTGTGCTGGAGGCTGGCTTTACCGACGACCGCGATGGTGATACTGGTGAGGCCAACCTGTTTGTTGCCGAAGATGTCCCCAGTGAATGTATTCTGGAGGAGCGGGTAGTTGTTTCCACCGACCCACGCTTGCAGATTACCAAAACAATCCCCATCACCACCTCAAGCACTTATGCTGCTATCTTTGGCGAAGAGGTGCCCTTCCTGGTGGAAATTACCAACCTGAGCCAGTCGGCGGATGCTATCAGCGTAACCCTCACCGACCTGCTGCCGGATGGCCCCTTCCCCGATGCCTTTGCGTTCTATGTGCCCGGTACGGCAACGATTACTCCAACTGTGGTAGATATCTTCGACCTTGTCTGGGAAGACCTGACCATCCCTGTGAGCAGTACCCTCCAGATCAGCTACACCTTGCAGGTATTTGGTGGGCCAGACGAACGGGCCTGTAATCGTGTGATTGCCCAGCTTGGCGACGAGGACATTGACTATGATCCTAGTTTCGCATGTTTCCGCATTGACAGCTTCCCGATCATCACGATCAACAAGATTGACCCGGCTGCCGAGAACATTCCCCAGGACACCGCAACCCCTGGTAACCACACTCTGTCTGTCATCGACGGGGTGCAGGCAAACCGTCAAATGATCCTCTCGGATGTGAACGTGGATGGCAAGCCGGATATCTCCTTCGATAGACGGCCTGCACGAGCGATTACCAACGGCGACACCGTTGACTTTGTGGTAACACTGTCCAATCCAAGCGATCTGGATATCGGCGACCTGACGATTATTGATGCATTCCCAACCGAAAACGGTGCTGACTTTGTATACATCACCGACTCGGCAACGCTAACTCCGACCACCGTGCTGTCCGACGAGGGTGAACTGGTCTGGGAGGGCATTACCGTCACCGCCGAGAGTAGCCTCTCGATTACATATACCGTACAGGCCAACGGCATAGACTACGAAACATACTGTAATGTTATCGTCCCTCGTGATACCACGCCGATTACATCGCCAGTAGCCTTCTCGTTCGAAGATGAAAACGAAGAAGACCGCAGGCAGGTCTGTGTCAAGCTGTTCCCGCCCGGCACTGGCGGCGGCGGTGAGATCTTGCAAGTGACCGACCCGCAGACCAAGACCATTCCACTTGATGCCGGTTTGCTGGCAACGCTGAACCTGACTGCACCGGTAACGCTTATCAACGCGGCCCCTGGTGAGATTGTAACGTTTACCATGGTGCTCACCAACTACTACCAGAGCTTTGCGAACATCGCGCTTGTCGACTTTACCGACGAACTGAGCTTTACGCGTCAGCTTGCCGGATACGCACCACCCAGCCGCATTCGCAGAGACATTGTGCGCTGGCCTCCATCAACCATCGGTGTGGGCGATACGATCTCAACAACCTATCTGGTAGAAGTACCCGACCGTTGCCGCGAACCAGTGTACTACAACGAAGCACGGTTTATCACTACCCTGCCCAATGGCGAAACACAACTGGTACGATGGAACCCGCCGGTACAGGCCGCTATCAACTGTACTCCAAACCTGGTTGCCTCCAAGATAGCCGACCGATCTGCGAGCAGGCCGTATGGCTTGCGCGATGTGGCAACATACACCCTCGCCATCAACAACCCGAACAGTGATCCGGCCTTTACAGCACAGAACGTGGTTATCTCGGATACGTTGCCCGCTGACTTTATCTACCTAGGTACGGCATCGGGGAACGAACTGGGTGACCCGGAAGTGACGATTAACCCGGCGACCGGGCAGACAGTGCTCATCTGGCGACTCGATCAGCTTGGTACCCGCGATACAGTGCGTGCCCGCTATATCGCCCGCACCGCCAGCACAGTTGGCACTTTTATCACTGGTGTGGTTGTGCAGTCCGATAATGTCCCAACCAACTGTCCGCTGACTGGCCCGCGTGCCGTAACCTGTGCGCCGACGGTACGGGTCGATGCGCTGATTACTATTACACCCGCACTTGAGCCAGCCGTGTGTGCCAATCCGGGCGATCTGCGTACTTACAGTCTGGCGCTTATCAACACCAACTCCATCGCCTACAACGATACAACAGTGGTGGTGACGGTGCCGGTAGGCCTGCAATACCTCGGCCCCATCTCGCCCACTATCGAGCCAGAAGTCCGGAAGATTACGACCGGCGAGACGGTCATTACCTGGGAAGATCTGACGATCCAACGGAGCAGCCAGCTTGACCTGGCGATTGCGCTGGAAGTTGGGCAGATCCTGGGGCAGCTTTCGACATCGGTCAGTGCGAGCAGTCCGGATGGGCTGATTCCGCAGAGCGATCAGGTTGTCAACCCAACGGTCGAAATCTGCTCGGAAGGCTTCGAGCTTGGGGTTGCTAAAGCAGTTGATGATGACGAGGTGGTGCTGGGTGATAGCCTTGTGTACCGGGTGACCCTGGCAAACGAAACCAACTCACCGCTCACCGTCAATGTACAGGACATCCTACCCGATAACGTGGCGAATGCCGAGGTTGTGGGCGACACGCCACCCGCGACGGTGGAAGGCAACACGCTGACGTGGACAGACCTGACTGTTCCCGCTGCCAGCACAACCATCAATCAGACTGGGTTGCTGGTGCTGAGCTTCCGCGTCGATGTAGTTGCGGGCACGATTGGGGAAATCTTCACCAATACGGTAACAGTCGATGCACCGGTTGATGTGGATACCAGCCTTGCGGCAATTGGTGTGACCATCATCGAAGACCCCGACACCATTACCCCAACGCCGACCACGACACCGACCGATATTCCAACCGTTACACCGACACCAACGGAAGACACCGGTGCCACACCGACGGCCACGCCGAATGCGCCGGAACTGACGGCAACGGCAGGCGGGGCAACCCTAACCCCGACGCCGACGGAAGACACGGGGGCAACAGCCACACCAACCGTAACACCAACACCAACCACCACTGCGCCCGCTGGAACGACGCCGACGGGCACCACCACCGCTTCGCCAACCAGCCAGACGGGTGCCACAGCGACCAGCACTCCCACGAGCGGGCCATCTTCGGGGTTGGTGCTCGATATTGATGGCCCTGCCAGCATCCGGCCTGGGCAGGTATTGCGCTACACCATCACCTACAACAATACAGGTGGCTCAACTGCCGTAGGTGTGGTGATTGAGATAACCTTGCCAACGGGCACCACGTTTGTACCGGCTGAAAGCTCTGCTGGCTGGCAACTTGCGCAGGTGGCGCTGTCGCAGGATGCAACCACCTACACCTCCACTGTGGGCGACCTTGCAGCAGGGGCGGGTGGTTCGCTGACCTTCGCAGTGCAGGTGCCGTCTTCGGTGCAAGCGGGAAGCTCCATCGCAACAGAGGCTACTATCAGTGGCACCCGTGAGGGGGCGGCGGTGAGTACCGAAACGCAATTGAGCGTTCCGGTCAGTAATCAGACACGTGTCTATCTGCCGCTGATTGTCCGGCAGTAGCACCATCGGCTGACAGGCGGCGCTGTCAGAAGTTCGGGTACACCCCTCGCTCTATCAATGGGCGAGGGGATTTTTAATATACTCCTCATCTGCATAGCCTCAAGATGGATCGAATCTTGCCGTAAAAAGGTTAACACTCGCGACTTCACATTGTAGATTCGTTAGAAAAGATGCGCCCTCTTTGATGGAATAACTAGCTTAGCAATTGCACGCACGCAACAATATTTAAAAAAAGATGAAAATTGTTATCTGTCAGCTAAAGATGCTATAAAATCGTGCTATGCTAGATCATAGAGCATGTTTGATCCATTTCCCTGCTGAAGTGAGTACGTTCTTTTTTTCTCAATATTAAGTTGCAGGGTTTCTCACCCTCCACCTACTGTGTAAAGAGTTCTGGGTAAATCAGTAGAGCTTCCAAGTAAAACAAGAGATATGTGTTATCAGAAACAAAAGAAATGGATTTTGGAGGAACATAGTTATGGACGTCATTACATCTGCCCCCCCATCACCATCCCACGAAACCAGGGCCACCCTGCCCTACCTCCCCGGTCTTGATGGTCTTCGTGCAATTGCCGTTATCGCTGTAGTACTTTTTCACGCTGGTTTGCCCATCTGGGGTGGCTTCCTCGGCGTTGAGTCATTTTTTGTCATGAGTGGCTTTCTGATTACGGCCCTGTTGCTAATAGAATGGCAGCAACAGCAAACCATACACCTCAAGCAGTTCTGGCTGCGGCGTGCCCGTCGCTTGCTGCCGGCGCTCATTCTGGTGCTGATTGGCGTCACCGTAATGGGACACATCGGCGGGTTTGGTGGGTTCCGTTCGGCGGTCTGGTATGCACCCGCAAGTGGTATTTCTGTCTCGCTCGCGGTCAATCAGTTTGCAACCAACCCCAACATTCTGGCAACCAGCGCCTTTGACGTGGCGCTCACGGCCCAGGGGCAGTAACCCCAACGTACCGGAAATACAGGGGCGCGGCACCAAGCCGCGCCCATTCATCGCCCCCCTTGCAGCCACGTTCCCGTTGCCAATCGGCTACGGCTGCTGACCTTCGGCGGGTGGTGGCAGCAGGGTAAAATCGGCGCTAGCCTGCAAGCGGCTGCGGCGACCCTCCACAATGTAGCTGTAGGTGCCGGGTGGGAAGCCCGCGCTCTCGAACGTAAGCCAGAGCTGACCTTGCGGCCCCACCTCGATATTGTCGCTATCAAGCTGGACACGGTTTCCAGCGGGGCCAACCACATACAGCCGCACCCGCTCACCGGGCATCAGACGGTTGGTGAACAATCCGATGGGGGTACCGCTGGCGGCTTCGCGTGGCTCAATCGCCATCCAGACATAGTTGCTTGCTTCATTAAAATCGTTGACGATAACCGGCGCGGCGTTGCTCCGGCTGTCAAGTTCGAAGTTGCCATGCTGGTCTTCCCACGAATACCCGGCCCACATATCGAGCAGCGTGCCGACGGGCAGCGTTTCGTTCACATACATATAGAGCACCGCAAAGCGGGCGGCCCGCTTGCCGAGGACCCCGAAAAACAGATTGATCTGGTCACCTTCAATTGACTCGACATAATCTGTATCGGTTTCGAAATAGGCATCAACCAGTGTCATCTGGCCGGGGTTGTAGGGCAACCAGACGCGGGCATAATCCATCGTGCCGTTGCCGGCGTAATTTTCAACGCGCAGCTTGTAGGCCAGAATGGTGCCACGTGCAACATAGACATTTGGAATGGCTTCCAGGGTCACAGCCACATCCGCTTCCCGGTCGGCATCGCGGGTATTGCTCTGGGCGGCGGCGGGGGCGACTGCCAGCAGCGACCCGACCAGTACCAGCAGCGCAAGCAGCAGACTGCCGCGCCGCAATAAGCGAAAAGATGATATATCCATAATAACCTCTCAACCTAGATACTGTTGTAATCTCTCTATTAGACGTTGAGCAGCCTGAAATGTTCTGATAGCACTGCTGTAGATATTATAGCAAGATGGGGAGATACGCGGCGAGGTATCAATATGCGCCCCGACTGAGCAGCACGGCGGGGATAGTTTGAAGCAAAATACGGAGATCCATCCGCAGCGACCAGTGCTCGGCGTAATAAATATCGAGCCGTACCATCTCATCAAATGTAGTATTGCTGCGCCCCAGCACCTGCCAGAGTCCCGTCAGTCCGGGCGTGACTTCGAGGCGGCGGCGGTGCCAGAAGGCGTACTGCTCTACTTCGGCGAGCAATGCCGGACGCGGCCCAACCAGGCTCATCTCGCCCCGCAGCACGTTCCAGAGTTGCGGCAATTCATCGAGGCTGCTGCGCCGCAAGAAGCGCCCAACCCGTGTAATACGAGGGTCTTTACGCATCTTAAAGATTGGCCCATCGGCTTCGTTCAGGGCTGCCAATTCAAGCAGGCGGGCCTCGGCATCAACAACCATCGTGCGAAACTTATAACAGGTGAAGAGCTTGCCGTGCCGCCCGACGCGCTGCTGCCGAAACAGCGCTGGCCCGCGTGAGTCGAGCCGAATGAGCAGCGCAATCAGTAGCGCGAGCGGCAACAAGATCGGTGTTGCAGCCAGGACAAGGCCCACATCAAGCGCCCGCTTGATCGCAAGGTTCCAGCCCTGGATCGATACTTCCTTGAATTCGAGCAGGGGCACACCGCTGATCTGCATCACGTCTACCCGGTCGAGGCTGAGCGTGTTCAGGTCGGGCGCAATGCGGAACGAAATGCCCAGACTGCGGCAGGTTTCTACCAGGTCGGACATATGGGCGCTCTGCCAGAATGGAAGTGCAATAATCACCTGATGGATATTCTGGGTACGTACCACCCGTTGCAGGTCGTCAATCGTGCCGAGCCGTTTGGCAGCGGCGCAGGCGGCGGCAGGTCGAGCGCATCTTCCAGGTAGCCTACCAACCGATAGCCCATGTCTGGCTGAGCGCGGATGCCATCCATTACCTGTTGTGCCAGCCGATTGCCGCCGATCACCAGCACGTGCTCCTGACCGATGCCATTGGCCCAGAGCCAGCGCCGCCCCAGCAGCAGCAGCAAGCGCCATGCCGCAAGCAGCACGATGATATTGATACCCGCAAAGGCAAAGATCAGGCGCGAGTAGAAGAAAGGCCGATACAGAAAAACAATCACAATCAGCAGGGCGATAGCCGTCAGGGTGCTACTCAGGATAATCCCCGTATAGTCGAGGAAACTGGTACCGGGTGGCTGGCGATACAGCCCACGGGTGATAAACAGGATGCTGAGCACGACCACCAGCAGCAGCGTAATTGGCAGAAAGGCGCTGAACTGCACAAAGTTGGCGGTGGCAACCTCGCGCACAACCGAGCTGAATGGTTCGGGCCAGTCGATGCGGTACCGCATCTGGTAGGCCATCCAGAAGCCCAGTACAATAAGCAACTGGTCAGATATGAGCAGGGCAATGCGGGCCGGCAGGTTGCGGCGGTGCCCCAGAATATAGCGTGCAATCAAGGCCAGTTGCGGCTTGGCGACTGGCTGCAAACTTCGATCCATCGTGGTTTCTCGGCTTTTTTCATCAAAACAAGGTGTAAACCCTGCCAATTGTACCACAGCTTCCCAGCGCATAGCGGAGTGATTTTGGGAGACCAAAAGGGTATAATGAAAGCAATGCAACCAGGGTATGACATGAAGGAGGCGATGATGACGAGCACACCTGCTATCGAGAGCCTGTCGGTGGTGACGCGAGCCGACGGGGTGTCAGGGCCACCGCAGGGCCAATGGACGTATGCAGACTATGCCGCCCTGCCGCTTGATGACCTGCTGCGCTACGAAGTTATGGAAGGAGTACTCTATATGGCTCCCGCACCGACCCCCGATCACCAGTCTACCAGTAACCTGCTGGCAACCTATTTAACAATGCATATTCAGTTCAAGGGCTTGGGGCGGGTGTTCACTGCGCCGATTGATGTGGAGTTGCCGACGGGCGATGTGGTGCAGCCAGATGTTATTGTTATCCTTGCTGCCAATCTGCACATCATCAGTGAGAAGCGCATTCTGGGTGCGCCCGACCTGGTGGCGGAGATTGCCTCACCGGGCACGGCAAGCTACGACCGCCGCGCCAAGCAGGATGCCTATGCACGGGCTGGTGTGCGCGAGTACTGGCTGGTTGATCCGGCGGCGCGCACGGTGGAGGTGCTGACGCTGGACGCGGGACAGTATCGGCAGGTGGGGGTGTATGCGGGGCCGTCGGGCATCGCCTCGCAGGTGTTGCCGCCGTTGCCCGTGCGAGTGGCGCAGTTCTTCAGTTAGCAGCTATACAAACCTCTTCATATCATCTATACTTATAACAGTATTGACTGAACTTTTATCTAAGGGGGAACACCTGTATGCCGCGCCACGTGAAGGACTACGAAAAGCACATCGCCTGCCTTGAATCGCTGTGGGACGATGAGATCGAAGAAAACCCGCTCAGTATACTGCCCGTGCTAGAACTGATTGCCCGCCTGTATGAAGTACGTTTTATCCGCCTCACGTGTAATACCGAGGGCGAATTTGCCTACAACCTTGACTTGATCAGCAAAGAAAAACGATATGACATTCTGTACTTTGCGTTCCACGGCGAACCGGGCACGCTTTATCTGCACGATGAAACTGAGCTAACGCTGGATGTGCTGGCAGACCTGATGAAGCGGCGCTTCGCAGGCTGGATCGTCCACTTTGGCAGTTGCGGCACCATGGATATTGAAGAAGAAGCGCTGGCAACCTTTGCCGAACGCACTGGCGTAGCGATGCTGGTTGGGTACACCGAGGCGGTCGATTGGGGCGAGAGTGCGGCACTCGATTTGCTGTTCTTCACTGCTATTCAAAGCTATGTTGATTTAAATGCCTTCTGGAACTACTTCAGCGACCGCTACAGCGATATTATTGATGCAACGGGCTTCTGCATCTATGTGGCGTAGCAGTGGGTGTGTCCTCCCGCGATCCCCTGTATAATACTTCTATCTATACTATCTATACTATCACGACACCTGAAAGTATACTCTGGTTTTCGGCTGAACGATTGCGAAAGGATATTCGATGAAATTAGCTACCTACACTGCCGGTATGGAGCAGCGCCTCGGCGTGGTCGAAGGTGATACTATCATTGATATTACCAGCGTTGCCCCGGACATGCTCACCCTCATCGATGGCGGCGCGGCATTGCTGGATCAGGTACGTGCTGCATTGCCCGATGCCCCGCGCACGCCACTCACCGATGTACAACTGCTTGCCCCGATTCCGCGCCCACGCAAAAATATCGTCTGTCTGGGGATGAACTACGCCGCCCACGCCTACGAGTCGGCCCGTGCGCGTGGCAAGCCCGAAGTGCTGCCAGAGCATCCGGTCTTCTTCACCAAGGCGACCAGCGCTATCAACCACCCCGGCGGCACCATCCCCTACATGCCAATGTTTCGCCCAGATTGACTGGGAGGTCGAACTGGCTTTTATCATCGGGCGGCGCGGCACCAACATTGCCGCCGAGGATGCGCTGGGTTATGTGTTTGGCTATACTATCCTGAACGATATTTCGGCTCGCGACTTGCAGACCCGCCACCTGCAATTTTATCGCAGCAAGAGCCTGGATGGTGCCGCACCGCTGGGGCCGTGGATTGTCACCGCCGACGAGCTAGCCGACCCGCACGCGCTGGGCTTGCGGCTGCGGCTGAACGGCGAAACAATGCAGGACGCTACGACGGCTGACTTGATCTTCAACATTCCAGCGATTATTGCCACGCTCGCGCACGGCGCAACGCTGGAGCCGGGTGATATCATCTCGACGGGCACACCGAGCGGTGTAGCAATGGGCATGAACCCGCCGCGCTGGTTGGTGCCAGGTGATGTGCTGGAGGCCGAAATCGACGGGATTGGCGTACTGGTCAATACGGTTGGTGGTGCATAAGGAGGGGCGATGAACCTGTCAGCCGTAGAACGAACCATGCTGATTGAGCAGTATCGCCGCGCTGGGTTTGTGGTGGTGCCGCAACTGTTTAGCCCCGCAGAGGTGGCGCACTATCGTGAGCATTTTATGGCGCTGCGTGCTGCTGGCCCCAGGCCACACGACTTTGCCGGAATCGACCTGCACGCCGAAGACCCGCTCAAGCGCTTTCCACGTATGATGCATATGCACCACTGGGACAACCTGAGCCTGCGCTGGCTGCTGGATGCCCGCCTGAATGACTGGCTAACAACGTTGCTTGGCAGCGAGCCGTATGCGGTGCAGACGATGCTCTACTTCAAGCCGCCGGGAGCACGCGGGCAGGCGCTCCATCAGGATCAGTATTTTCTACGGGTGCAGCCGGGTACCTGTATGGCGGCGTGGCTGCCGCTCGATGACTGCGACGAAGAAAACGGCTGTATGCAGCTTGTGCCCGGTACACAGTGGTTGCCCGTGCTATGCCCGTCGCCCGCCGACTCTACACAGAGCTTTGTGGATGTGGGCGTGGAACTGCCGGAAGGCATACAGCCCACGCCTGCCGTCATGCGGGCGGGTGATGTGCTGTTCTTTAATGGTCAGGTTATCCACGGGAGCTACCCCAACACCAGCAGCACCCGCTTCCGCCGCTCGCTAATCGGGCATTACATTGTGAGCGAAGCCGAACGTGTCGCGGAATATTACGACCCGGTACTGCGGATGGATGGCAGCGTGGTGCAGCTAGAGCGCAGCCCCGAAGGTGGGCCGTGCGGTGTATGGATCGAGCGCGAGGGCACCCCGACTGTTGCGGTGGTGCGTGGGTAGGGCGAGGGGCGAGGGAGGGCCATCTATCCTACCGCCCACTGCCCCTCGCCTACCGTCTGGTGCTGATATGGCAGCAGCAACAATCCCAATCCGAGCACGGTGGTTAGCGTAGCTGCCAGACCAAGTGCAAACGACGGTTCAACAAAGGGGCCGAGCGGCGGGTGGTAACGCAGCGCATAATCGACAAAGACCGACAGTGCATACCAGCCAAGCACCGCGCCACGCCCCACCACGCCAACCGGCACCACCAAGGGCAGCAGCAACAGTCCTTCGATGAACAGCCCTACGTGCGTGACAAACATCGCCACACTGACCGGATCAACTGCGCCGCCGTGGGTCCAGTCCTGCGTCCAGTAGGCCACTGTCCACAATCCGTACTTGATACAGGCAAAAGCGGTCAATGCATAGAACCAGTGCCAACGCTGCCGGTACTTCAGCCCGACAAAGGCGATACTAAAGAGCAGCGCCGCCAGTGGGCAGTCGGGTACAAACGGGTATGTCCAGAGTGGTACAACCATCAGCATCGGGCCATACCAGAAAATAAAGCCACCCACGACGCCAAGCAGATTGGCAATGAGAATGGCCCAGAAGAGGAGCGCGTTACGCAGCACGCCTTCGAGTGTGGCACGGAAGGTCTGGAGTAGTGTATCAACCATAATACAATCCCTTAAGCGCCCAGGCAATGTGTAGATGCTTCAGGCTACGAAATAACGGTGTGTATTGTACCATTGAATGGCTGCACGCGGCAACGGGCGAGCATCGCTCGCCCCGACCGGGGGCAAGTAGCGCCGGGTGTCCGTGCCAGGGAACTGAAGTCCCCAGCTCCCGGTTACCAAGTCCGCATGCGCGAACTGTGTGTTTCTATCGCCCCGTGCCCCGTGCCCATCGCCTGATGTGTGAGAGCGGGGGCAGGGGGTGAGGGAGTACCCAACGCTCCTATAGCTCAATCTCCAGCCCTTCGTAGGCGGCGACGGTGTTAGGGAAAATCTTCTGGGCTTCCCGCTCCAGATCCTGGATCGCCTCGTCATCGTAGCGCGGCTCGTGGTGGAACAGTACCAGCCGTTGCGCACCTGCCAGCATCGCCACGCTGCACGCCATTTCCGGGGTGCTGTGGCCCCAGCCTTGCCGCCCCGATACATAATCGGCATTCGAGTATTGCGAGTCGTGAATAATCAGGTTGGTGTCGCGGGCAAATGCCACCAGGCGGCGGTCGGTATCGACGTAGCCTTCGGTATCGCTGGCAAACACCACCGACTTACCGCGCCACTCGATGCGATAGACATACACACCGTTGCGCGGGTGGGCATGGCTCCTGTGGATCAGGATACGGATTGTGTCAGGGGACGTAACAACCTGGCTATGGTAGATATTGTGGATTTGCAGCCGTCCGCGTTCGTGGTCGATGGTAATCATCTCGTTTTCGTGCAGGCTCCGTACCACCTTGAGCGAGGGCATTTCGGTAAGGCTGACCGGATGACTTGGCGGTAGCACGGCGTGGTTGAGCGTGTCTTCAAGCTCTTCATCGAAGGTACGCGGCCCCAGAATATGCAGCGTGCTGGTGCCCTGGTAGGCGGGCAGGAAGAATGGGAAGCCCTGGGTATGATCGTGATGCATGTGGGTCAGCAAGATCGTTGCACTGATGGGGATACCGCCATTTTCTTTGGAGCGGCGCAGCAGGTCGTACCCCAGATTGATAATGCCCGTGCCTGCATCGATAATCAACGTATGTTGTCCGATCTGAAGCTCCACGCACGTTGTATTGCCGCCGTATCGTAGCGTGTGTGGCCCCGGTACCGGGTAGCTGCCACGTGTCCCCCAGAAGCGCACAATAAATTGTTCACCCATCATGGAGCATATCTCCTTGAAATCTACCCGTATACCGGTAACTCGTACTCAAATACTGCCAGTTCATTACCAGCCCCTACGACACAAGCCTACTGTGTTGACGTTCACGCCTCGTGCCAGGCTCGAAGCACCTGCACCAGCAAGCGTACGCCAATCCCTGTTGCGCCACGCGAATAGTATTCGCGGCTCCCTTCATCCGCCCAGGCCGTACCAGCAATATCCAGGTGCGCCCAGGGGTAGCCCCCCACAAACGCATCGAGAAACGCCGCCGCCGTGATTGCGCCGCCTGCCCGACCGCCGCCTGTGTTGCGAATATCCGCAATACCGCTTTTCACCATGTCGCGGTATTCATCCCAGAGCGGCAGTTGCCAGACCCGCTCGGCAGTGTGTTGCCCTGCCGCAATCAGACGCTGTGCAAGCGCTTGATTGTTCCCCATCAGCCCGATGGCATGCGGCCCCAGTGCAATCATCATTGCGCCCGTCAGGGTGGCAAGGTCGATGATAGCGGTGGGCTTGTAGCGCTGCGCGTAGTACAATGCATCGGCAAGCACAATGCGCCCTTCTGCATCGGTATTGAGCACCTCGATCGTTTTACCGCTCAGCGTGGTGATAACATCACCCGGTCGGAAGGCCCGCCCACTCAGCATATTTTCGGCAGCACTGATCAGCGCGACAATATGCAACGGCAGCTTAAGCTCACCAACAGCCTGCATTGCACCGAGCACCGCCGCCGCCCCGCCCATATCCATCTTCATATTGTCCATACTGTCGGCAGGCTTGATCGAGATGCCGCCGGTATCGAAGGTGATCCCCTTGCCAACCAGACAGACCGTCGGCGTATTGGGTCCCGCCTGCCCGTGCTCCATAATAATAAAGCGCGGCGACTGTTCCGAACCCATTCCCACCGCCAGCAGCCCACCGAAGCCCTGCGCCTGCAACTCGTCGGGGCCAAGCACCCTGACGTTCATCCTGTGCTGCTGCCCAATCTCCTGGGCAATCTCGCCCATCCGCGCCGGAGTCAGCAGGTTGGGCGGCATATTGGCAAGCGTGCGTGCCCGTCCTGCGCCGCATGCGATAACCTGCCCGGTTGCGGCGGCCTGCTCAAGGGTTGCGTTGCTCTCCCGCACCAGTATCACCAGTTCGTGCACACCGTGCCGCTGCTCTGGCGAAAGATCTGTTTTATGATCAAGGTAGCGATAGTGGCCCAGCTCAGCCCCTTCTACAATGGCCTGCACCATTTCGACGGGCGCAAGCGTGGTATGGCTCGCAAGGCTGAAGGCGACCTGTTCAACCCGCATCTCGATAGCGCGACGGATCGCACGTGCCGCTGCCCGTCGCATCGTGTCAAGGGTGGTTTTGTCGCGTTCGCCCAAGCCGATCAGCAACAAACGCCGCGCCGGAAGCGTTCCACGCGGGTACAGCAGCGCTGTCTGGCCACTCTTCCCCTGAAAATCTTCGGTTTCTATGAATGCTGCCACATCGGTCGGCAATGGTTCATCTTGCCAGACACCAAGGACTGCAAACGGAGCGGTCGCCTGAAACAGGTTCCCCTCCCGAAGAATGATGTGCATTCTGTAAGCCTTTCCAGCAACGCAGGTAGTCGTGTGAAATACAAACGTTTTTTTCTACTTTTTCTTAGACACCACATCACTCCAACAGCAGCATTTACTTGTTTTTGCTTCCGAACCGCTCGCAAGCATGACCAATTATAGCTTAATAAAGCATAAAATGCTGGTAAATAAGCATTTTGGCTACATCTGGTTAAACGTTAAAAAAGCGTAAACAGAAACGACAGCGAATATGTTCGGTTGAATATGGTACTATCGCGCTGTAGTACAATTTTATTAAAGATGAGAATATTCATACCAAGCAATGCTGTGCGCGATACATTGGTATAGGTCGATTGTATGGGGTGTTGTCCCATGTTCTTCTATGCATTTTAACATAATAGCTATTGTAAGCATAGCTTCAAAGTGTGTCAACCAGATGCCTTTGCAACGACGAATATAGCCGGGTGTCGCCTGACACCGATTCAGTTGGTTCACGATAGACAGGTATATTTTGAGGCGGGCTGCGTTTATCTGTGTGCTAGTTGGTGAGGTGTGCTATAATTCTCGGGAAACAGCATGATTTGTAAGGGTTGCATATGAAGCTTTCGTGCTTGCAGGAAAACCTCAAGCGGGGCCTTTCAACAGTCAGCCATGCCGTTGCAGGCAAAAGCCCCCTGCCCGTGCTCTCCAATATTTTGCTGGCTACCGATGGTGGGCGGCTCAAACTGGCTGCAACCGACCTAGAAATCGGGATTACGTGCTGGATAGGCGCACGGGTGGAAGAGAATGGCGCAATTACCGTGCCGGCCAAGCTCTTCACTGATGTGATCAACAACCTGCCCAATGATAAAGTGACCCTGACGTTGGATGCCCGCACGCAGTCGCTCAAGGTAGAATGTGGGCGCTTTACCAGTAATATTAAGGGCATCGAGGCGGACGAATTCCCGCCCATCCCTACGATTGACGACCGTGAGCCAACTGTAAAGCTCCCGCCCGATATCTTGCGCCATGCGATTGATCAGGTTGCCTTTGCCGCCGCCAACGACGAGTCGCGCCCGGTGCTGACGGGCGTGCTCATGCGGCTCCATGATACTATGGTGGTGCTGGCCGCCGCCGATGGGTATCGGTTGGCAACCCGCACCATTGCGGTACCTGTTGGGGCGATTAACCCGGCCCCGGAGAGTAACGAATTTATTATTCCGGCGCGTGCCCTGAGCGAGCTGGCGCGTACCCTTGGCGATACGAATGCGGATGTGTCGATTACGGCGACCGCCAGCGGCGGGCAGGTGCTGTTTCATACCGAAAATGTGGATCTGGTGTCGCGCCTGATTGATGGGAAGTTTCCCGACTTCGAGCGCATCATTCCGCCATCGTATCAGACGCGCACCCTGCTTGATACGCAGGAGTTGAGCAAGGCCGTCAAACTGGCGGCGCTGTTTGCCTCGGCAAGCCAGAATGTAGTCAAGCTGACGATGGAATCGGGCGGCGACCTTGGCCCCGGCAAGCTCATCATCAGCGCCAATGCCGCCGAGGTGGGTGATAACCAGGGTGAGTTGGACGGGTTGGTTTCCGGCGCAGGCGGCCAGATTGCATTGAATGTCAAGTTTTTGAACGAGGCGCTCAGTGTTATCAAAACGCCGCAGGTAGCCCTTGAAACGCAGTCGGCCCAGAGTCCAGGCGTCTTCAAGCCGGTCGGCCAGGATGACTATGTGCATATTATTATGCCGATGACGATTCGTTAACGATACATTCAGGAAATAGTAGCTATACCAGAAACGTAGACGACAGTGGCACAGACCTCGATTGTTCTCGTTCACGATCATGAACTTTTCCGCGAAGGCGTGCGCTACCATGTGCAGGCCTCGCCCGATTTGCAGATCGTGGCAGAAGCGAGCAATGGGCAGCAGGCTATTCAGCAGGTAGAACACCACGAGCCTGATCTGCTCCTGATCAACACTGACCTGCCCGGTATCAGTGGCCTGGAAGTGGCCTGGGTGGTCAAGCGCGACCATCCCCAGATCGGGGTGGTGTTGATTGGCTCGGATACAAGCCCACAACATATTATCAAAGTGATTCGCTCCGGTGTGGCGGCCTATGTTGCCCCCAATGCATCCTGGGAGCATATGCTGCACACCCTGCGCGTCGTGAACCGGGGCGGCTATCCCGTCAACGAACTGGTATTGACCATCCCGCACGTCGCCGAACAGGTGCTTGATGAGTTTCGCCAGCGCGAGATCGACCGTGAGACACAGAACTTTTACTCGCCGCTCTCGCCCCGTGAATTGCAGGTGCTGGAGCTTATTGCAAGAGGCCAGACCAATAAGGCCATCGCCCAGAGCCTCGATATTAGCAACCAGACCGTCAAGAATCATGTTTCGTCTATTTTGCGTAAGCTCGCCGTGAATGGTCGAATGCAGGCCGTCATCTATGCGCTGCGCCAAGGCTGGATCAAAGATGGCTCAGGAAGTCAAGGCTCGTTTTCGCGTGCCGAAGGCTGAGGCATACGCCTGAGGCTGATCTCGGGAACCATTGCATGATGCACACACAACGATGCTGGACGGTGCCGCTGCCCCTGTGGTTGTTGCTGGCACTGGGATTGCTTCTGCTGGGTGGCTGTACGCAACCAGGCTCGGTGGGGCAGGAAGAACAGATTGTTAATATTGAGACGATTCGGGCGCTGACTCCTACCAATACCCCGACACCAGAACCAACAGCAACCGCCACCCCGACCCCGACAGAAACTGCACCGCCGACGCCAACTCTGCCGCCCTCGCCGACGCCGCTGCCGCCGACTGCCACGCCCAACCCGGCCTTGGCCGACTTTAGCTACTGCATTCAGCAGGCTGGGCGGCCCGATGGCGGGCGCTTCTCGGCCCGTATCGCAGATGTACGCACCGAGACGTTTCCGGCCTTCGAGCGCGTTGTGCTGGAGTTTGAACTCTCGCCCGACTCGGCCCCGCTCAGTGCGCTGGCAACCTGTGTGACTGCAAATACCTTTGTGCAGAACACCGGCGAACCCGTCGCACCCGGCGATTATGTGCTGGTGGTGAGCATGCCCGAATGGTTGCAGGATGAAGCCGCCGCCAGTTCGGTGCTGTCTGCGACCATCGCGCTGACTGATACGACAGTGGCGCGGAGTGTTAACCCGCTGCCGGTTGCCGACACTGCTACCGCCGGAGCCGAGATTGCTATCGGTCTGAGCGAAGCGGTCCCCTACCGCCTCACCATTGACGACGACGAGTCGCGCCTGCTGATTGATGTAGCCCGCTCCTCGCCTATCGAGATCGGCAGCAATCAGTTGCTTACACCACTTGGCAGCACGCCACCCGAACCAGATGTGCCGATCTTCTTCCTGCTGGAAGGCGATATCTGGCGTGTTGACGAGACTGGCACCTATAGCCTGACCAGTACCCTGGAAGAAGAAACTGCCCTGACCGTCAGCCCCGATGGGCAATTCATCGCCTTCTGCCGCAATCAGGAACCGGGCGGCGACCTGACCCAGCAGCGTATGGCGGTGGCTGGTTCGCTGTGGCTGATGGCAAGCGATGGCGGTAACCCGCAAGAAATCGCCAGCGTCGGTCTGAACTGTGCCGATCCATCCTTCAGCCCGGATGGGTTGCGGGTGGCCTTCAGCGTTGATGAAACGGGCATGCAACCCGCACAGCGCAGTATCTGGGTGGTGGATGTCACCGGGTTCTATTCACCATTCGGGGCCGAGGCAGGCCTGACCGATACGGTGACGGGCACCGATACACTGACCGACACAGGCACCGCAGGTGGCGATGTGCTCCCTGGTAAAACCGATCAAGACCCGGTGCAGCGCATTGCAGGCGGTGGCGCATGGAGCCGCTATGGGCCGCAGTGGGTCAGCGATGCCGTGCTGGTGTATGCTGCCGCTGCCGCCGACAACCGCAGCACGCTCTTCCTGGTTGGTATCGAAGATTTGCAAGAGATCGATATTGGGGCCGAGCTTGTCGTGGGCACCCGCTACGGTAGCCTGGGCCGTCCGCACGTCTCACCCATGCGCCGTGCTATTGCTGTGGAAGCCGAACGCATCGACGCGCCCGGTGTTGATCTGGTGCTGCTGGATAGCAACGGCATCGAGCAGGACGTGATCAGTGATGGATACTGGACGCGCTTTATGGGTTGGGGCACTGATGGCACACTCTACTATCTCACCACCGACTGCGCCAGCACGCTTGTCCAGAATTACGCCCTGTTCCGACGCAGCCCCGATGGTGAAGAGCGGCTGCTGGTAACGGGCCGGTCGCTTGATGCTATCGGGGCCGCCGCCGCAACTGGCAACGGGTTGGCCTATGTGAGCGGGCAGATCCCCGCCGCCGGAGTGCGTGGCCCGGCCAACCTCGACCCGCAGAGTGCGGCGGAACTCTGGCTGTGGAATGTGGAGGCCGAACAGCGCGAAGTCATCTACACGGCAGACCGCGCCATAACAGCACTGGTGGTGGGCAATGCATCTGCTGGGCGTTGATATTGGCGGCACCTTTACCGACTTTGTGCTGCTGCACAATGGGCAGCTTACCATCTACAAGCGACCCAGCACCCCCGCCGACCCATCGCAGGCGTTGCTGGCAGGTGTGGCGCACCTCGGCGCACCACAGGCCATTATCCACGGCACCACCGTTGCAACCAATGCGCTGCTTGAACGGCGTGGCGCACACACCGCACTGATCACAACACAGGGCTTTGCCGATGTGCTGGAAATCGGGCGCGGCACGCGTGCCCGTCTGTACGACCTGAATGTACAACGACCTGTGCCGCTGGTGCCCGCCGACCTGCGGCTGGAACTACCTGAACGCCTCGCCGCCGATGGGAGCGTGGTGCAACCCCTTGATGAAGCGGCACTGACCGCACTGGTGCAGCAACTTGCCGCCGCCAATGTGGAAGCGGTCGCGGTGTGCCTGCTGCACAGCTATGCCAACCCTGCCCATGAAGAGCAGGTGGTTGCCGCGCTTGAAGCAACCGGGCGCGGGTGGTTTGTATGTAGCTCGGCCGAGGTGCTGCCCGAATACCGCGAGTACGAACGCACCAGTACCACCGTTGTTAATGCTTATGTTGCCCCCGTACTCGACCGCTACCTGGGCCGCCTCGAAGACGAACTGACAAAGCAGGGCGTGCCTGCGCTGCGGATTATGGCCTCGGATGGCGGCAGTATGGCGGCCCGTGCTGCGCGGCGACTGGCAGCCCGCACCACCCTTTCGGGGCCAGCGGGCGGCGTGGTCGGGGCACGCACCGTGGCATTGCAGGCGGGCTTCGAGCGCGTGATCAGCTTTGATATGGGCGGCACCTCTACTGATGTAGCGCTGCTGGACGGACGCCTGCCCCAGACCCAGGACTCATATGTTGGCGGGTTGCCCGTGCGCCTGCCCAGCATCGACATTCACACCGTCGGGGCGGGTGGTGGCTCGCTGGCACGTCTGGATGCAGGCGGCGCGTTGCGCGTGGGGCCACAGAGCGCCGGAGCCGATCCGGGGCCAGCCTGCTACGGGCGCGGCGAACAACCTACCGTCACCGATGCAAATGTGTTGCTCGGTCGGTTGCGGCCTGATGCCTTCCTCGGCGGTGCGATGGTGCTGGATGTCGCACGTGCCGAAGCCGCCCTGCAGCCACTTGCCACGGGCTTGGGCTTGCACCTTGCCGAAACTGCCCAGGGCGTGATACGGGTGGCAAACGCGGCGATGGAGCGTGCGATCCGTGCTATTTCGGTGGAGCGTGGCAGCGACCCGCGTGCGTTTGTGCTGGTGGCGTTTGGTGGGGCAGGGCCGTTGCACGCGGCCTACCTCGCCGAGGCGCTTGGGATGCGCCAAGTACTTATTCCGCGCTACCCTGGTGTGCTCTCGGCACTTGGCATGCTGGCGGCAGATGTTACCCGCGACTCTGTGCAGTTTCTTGCTATGCCACTCGCCGCCCTCGACCCGGCCATGCTGACCGAGCAGGTGCGCCGCATGGCGCAGCAGCAGGGCTATGCCGACCTGCGCCGCGATGCAGGCGAGGGGGCCAGTCTGGTGGCCCGCTTCACGCTTGACCTGCGCTACCGGGGCCAGTCGCACGAGATCAACACGCCGCTGCTCACCTTCGAGCAACCGCTGCCCGATATGGAACAGTGGGCACTGCCCGCCGCAACGCTGACAGAAACCACCGAACGCTTCCACAGCCTGCACCGCCAGTATAGCGGGCACGCCATGCCCGACCGTCCGATTGAGACGGTGGCGCTGCGGCTCAAGCTGGTTGCCAGCCTGCCGCGCATTGTGGCCGAGTTAACCGCCCGCGATGCACCCCAAACGGCACCCGCCAGCGTGCCCACGCCGCAACCCGTCGCTACGGTGCAGGCAGCGCTGGCTCGCGATGATGCTACCCTGCACCCTACGGCGATTTATGAGCGCGAACACCTGACCATTGGCACCCGTATCAGCGGCCCCGCTATTGTGGTGCAGTTTGATACCACCACCGTTATTCCCCCTCGCTGGCAAGCTACCAGCGTAGCACAGGGCCACCTGCTGCTGAAGCCGGAGGACTAGCGCATGAGTGTGCTCAGTACAAATATGATTGTGTTGATTGTAGTTGCTGTGCTGATGATTGATGCGGTGGTGCTGTGGCTGGTGTTGCGCTGGCGGCAGCAGCGCGGCGAGAACCAGTATATCAGCCGGGTTGAGCAAGCAGTGCGGTACCAGAGTGGAGCAGTGCGAGTTGAAGACGTGTCAGCCGAACAGCAGCACAACATTCAGGTGCAGTTGCAGCGTGGGCAGAAGATTCAGGCAATCAAGCTCTACCGCGAGTACACGGGTGCTGGCCTGAAAGAATCCAAAGATGCGATAGAAGCCTACGAGCGCACGTTCTTCAGCGGCCCATACAGCGATAGCGCCCTTGCTGCCACCCCGTTCCAGGCCGATGAAGCCGATATTCTGCCCGAATTATACGACCTGCTCAGGACAGGCAATAAGATTGAGGCGATCAAGGTCTACCGCGACCATACAAATATGGGCTTGCAAGAAGCCAAAGACCGGGTAGAACAGCTTGAGCGCGAGATGCGACAGTCGGGCGCAGGGTGGCCCGGCCATGCATGACCGGGCTGATAGACGAATCCCCGCCGGGGCTATCCGCGCGCCTGAGTTTTGCGCTTTGCGCTCCCCTCGTCGCTACGTCAGCCGGAACTCAACCGCAATGCGCCCGAACTGAATATGGGTGCGGTCGTGCAGCGGTGTAGAGACATTCGGCTCGACACGGCGGCCATCCACCTTGGTATAGTTGGTACTGTTCAGGTCGGTGATAGACCATTGCCCATGTTGATTGCTGATCTGCGCGTGCTGCCGACTGACGCCACCCGACTCACCGCCAAAGGGGGTCAGGTCGATCTCCGGGAAGATCATACTGACCGGATCTTCGCGCCCAACAATGATGGTAGTCTTGTGTTCGGGCAACTTCAGCACCCGCCCGCTATCGAGCAGTACCAGACGTGGCTGCGGCGTTTCGGCTTCTGTTGTCGGTTCGGCCAGCGTTGCCGGTGTGGTGGCTTCGGACTGCTGGGGGGCTACCGATGGAGCAGGGCCATTCCGCAAGTCGGATAGTTCGGTTTCAGCACGGGTAAGTGCCTGGCGTGCATCTTCCAGAGCGGTCGCAAGGTACGCCGGAGCGGTGCCGCCCTGCGCCCCGATAATCTGCTCCATTTGCACAATGGTGTTACGATGGCGCTGAATCTCTTCTTCGAGGCGGGCAACCTCTGCCGGGTCGGGGCCTGCCGATACGGTTGCCATATCATCCTCGGCAACCTTCAATGCACGGCGGGCATCTTCCAGGGCCGTGGTCAGGTACGCCGGAGCAGTGCCGCCCTGCGCCCCGATAATCTGCTCCATCTGGGTGATAGTATTGCGGTGGCGCTGAATCTCGGCTTCCAACTCGGCGCGAGTCTTGCCGCCCTTTGAGCGGGTCGGCAGCGGTGGCAGCACCCGGTCTTTGGGCAGTTCGGCAGTACCGAGTGGCTGGGGTGCCAGCAT
>JAAUSQ010000381.1 GCA_012033195.1 Chloroflexaceae bacterium | reverse complement strand
TGGTCGAACCATCGGGAGCGGGTACCTCCGCAGTTCCAAATCACTCGCCTGAAACGTCACGCCCGGATGCGTTTTGATGTGCCATCCCGTCGCTGTGTGCGCGATCATGATCAATCTCCTTTCCGCCGTGCGCGGCACGTACAACAAACTCCGCCACATCCGTACAACAAACTGTGTGAATGTCAATCGCAAAAGAGTGGTGCGCCCTCGGTGCGAATCGAACGCACGGCCAAAGGTTTAGGAAACCTTTGCTCTATCCACTGAGCTACGAGGGCATCTGCATGCCATAGTCTACCAAAATATCGCGCTGTTGTCGAGAATAGCGCCTGACTAATATATACCATGGGAGCGATATATCAGTGTCGTTTTCGGGTTAACCGCTCCACTCTCCACCATATCCATAATAGAGCATAGATCATAGAATACGGTGGGATGGAGCACGTACCACAAGCGGAATGACTCAATCAGGAAAAGGGGATGTGTTACTCGGTCGTATTGTCGATGCTGCGCACATAGTGCTTGCCATCTGAAAACCAGCTTCCAGCGGTATTGGTTCGCAAGTCGGTGCCACGCACAACGCCAGCACTGTTGCGGTGCGCGTATACTCCATACTCACCATTTTGCAGAATACGGGCGCGAATGACCGTCAGGGTGCCACGCGACGAGATAACCACGCCCGATGCTGCATTGCCCATGATGGTGCAATCATCGATCATGCCGCTGCCCTGTTCCGTCACAAGTACCCCCATCTGCTCACCATCGCGGATCTGGCAGCGCTTGATCAAGGGGTTGCTGCTCTGGCTGAGCAGAATATTGGCATGCAGGTGGTTGCGAATTTCACACTCTTCAATGGTACCTTCGCCATAGTCCGTTACCCAGATACCCTCCTCCTTGCCACCGCTAATCTGGCATGCACGCAGCACCGGAGAGCCGTGCGACACAATTGCCACACTTGTCGATTGGTTGCCGATAATCTGGCACGAGGTAATAGTACCGAGGCCATGCTCGTGCACATAGATGCCGCTAAACTTGCCATCGCGGATCACACAGCGCCGCACCATCGGGTCGCCGCCTTCTTTGATTTCAATGCCCGCCGCTGCATTATCATAAATCTCGCAATCTTCGATGGTACCTGCACCCTTCTTGTAGACAAACACGCCCGCCCCACCGCTATGGGCGACGTGCGAATGACGGATCGTGGGTGCGCCTTCCTGGGCAATTGCGATACCCGAACCAGCATTATTCATCACCTGGCAGTTTTCGATGGTGCCCTGCCCACCGCTGGTAATATAGATGCCACTCGCCATCCCATCACGTATCGTACAGCCACGTATCAATGGATTGGCCCCCTGACTGATTTCGATACCGGCCCGTGCATTGCCATCAATGATGCAATCTTCAATCGTGCCGTGCCCGCTATCATAGATATCGATACCCGCCGATGCGCCATCAACAATGCGACAGTGGCGAATGGTGGGGGTTGCAGTGTTGCCGTGAATGGCAATGCAGGCCAGTGAGTCGGAGGTGACCGAGCAGTTATCCAGCAGCAGCGTGCCCTGTGCAATGTCAACCGCAAAAAACTGGCTGGTCGGCGAGGTGCTGCGTGCTACCAGCGTAAAGCCGTTGACCTCGGCCTGTTCTGTCCGCATCACCAGACAGGGCGCATTGAGGCTTTCGATGATAATATCAGCAGGAGCGCCTTCGCCGATCAGCGTGACGGGATGCTCAATCACCAGCGACTCGCGGTAGATGCCGGGTTGCACAACAATGCGCTGTCCTGGTTGGGCGTGGACCAGCGCTGCACCGATAGAGGTAAAATCGCCGTCGCCCTCCCGCGACACTGTGAGCACCTGGGTTTCTTCGCGTTCGCTCAAGGCCTGCCGCATACCCGCCGCACTATGAAAACGCTCGTTAGGAATATAGGCCAGCGCCCGGTCGAGGATAGCCGCAAAATCGGGTGGTACCATCCGGTTGGTTGCGTCAATACGCACAAGCGGATCGCTCTGTCCGAGCGAAAGCGCCAGCGCTCGGTCGATAGCATTGGGAAACGGCAGCCCGGTGAGCAGGTAGTAGATAGTCGAACCAAGGGCATACAGATCGCTCTGGGGCTGCAATACCTGACCCTGAAGCTTTTCGGGTGGGTCAAACTGCAACGATTGCAGATCTACCTGTTCGAGCATAACATTGTGGATGGGCAAGTCGTTCGCACCAAGGTCAACCAGTCGAATCTCACCGCGTCCTGAAACGCGAATGTTCTGCGGCTTGACATTGCCATGCACCACGGGCACCGACTGGCTGTGCATATACATCAGGGCATCGAGCAGTTGATCGAGCCACGGCAGCACTTCGCGCATGGTGAAGGGTTTGTACTGGCGTTCGTCCATCAGCGCCCAGAGATCAGCGCCTGCTATCAACTCCATCACGATGAATTGCCCGACCGGAGCAACAAACGCATCAAACACACGCGGCAAGGCCATATGACGCAGCGCCTGCAATTGACCAGCAATATATTCAAAATGTGGGATATTGGCGGTATCGTGTGAACTGGTGTAGCGTTGTTTGAGGATAACACGTTGACGGGTGCGGCGATCTATCGCTTCATAGACGGCACCACTTACGCCTGCTGATATCTGGCGTACGATCAGATAACGCCCGTTAAAGAGGAAACCTGGCCTTAAAATGTTATTTGCATTTGTCACGCCAGTGTTCTGATTGGAGTATATCCTTGAAGTAGACATCTGCACAGCCTACCCTCGCCGTGTGTATACGAATACATGTGTTCAGCGCGACAGTGCGAGTTGCGGTCGGTGCAACAATATTATGACGATCTTATCACTATCTACCTTTTATCATAACGTATTTGTGACAAAAAAAACAGCAGTTTGTGTTAGCTAAATGTACTGAAAGCGAGCGCCTTCCATTTGTGGAGAATACCCTATCTATGAGCCTTGGCCTGTGTTTATCGCAAGGGCAGGCGCGACGTTGAGCCGTGTATTGTCGCACATCGCGCCCACCTATCGCCCATGCTATGACTAAATTGAACCGTCAACCTGCCATCCCTAATCATCGAGGGTACAGCTACACCTCCTGCTCAGGGCGCATAATGGCGAGCATATCGGCTACGCGGGTGACTTTCACGCGGGGGCGGCCCTGTGCCTCACCCGTGCCGACTTCGTGAGCGTTGAGGATGTTCCATTGCTCATACGTCACATAGTCGGGCTTGCGCTCATGCAGCAGGTTTTCAATCAAGGACGGGTCGCGGTTGATATCATCAATACCGGCAAGGTCGGCAAGGTCGGTCACCATCGCATCAACGGTGCTCACCGCGTCGGGCTTGTTGGTGCCAATCACACCGGAGGGGCCACGCTTGGCCCACCCGACCACATATTCACCGGGCAGTACATTGGCACTGTCGGCAGTCTGAAGCACACGCCCGCCAATGTTGGGAATGATTGACTGCCCCTCATCGAAGGGCACACCAGGTAGCGCTATGCTGCGATAACCTACCGAACGCAGTACCATGTCC
>JAAUSQ010000380.1 GCA_012033195.1 Chloroflexaceae bacterium | reverse complement strand
GGACGTTCGCCAATGAGCCGGGGCGTTTCGCAGTATCGGGGTTGCTGGTGGCGCACTATGCCAGCGATGCTATGACCCTCTCGTGGCGGCGGCTCAGCGCAAATGCCATCATCGAAGCCGAGAGTGCAGCCCATGCTATCAGTGTCGGGCAGCAACTTGTTTTGTCGGCAGCAGGTATTATCAACTCGGCAGAGATATGGTGGGATATGCTGGAGGTACAACCACTCTGATGGCTCCCCGCACCACAGACTGGAGCCTCGCGCTAGCAGTTGGGGCAGCGTTTGCAACAGGCTTGCTCAGCCTCGTCAGTGGGCGACCCGCCGACTGGTGGGTATTTGCATTGCATGGCATCATCGGGCTGTGGCTGCTGCCGCTCGTCATCTGGAAGCTGCGCCGTGTGAAGCCGCGCCTGCTGCACCCGCGTGCGTGGGATAAACGAACATGGTTTGCACTGGCAGCGACCCTGCTGGTGCTGCTAGCGCTCACAACAGGCATCCTGTGGGTGGCGGGTGTTGAGTTTGTGCTGGCCGGCTACCACCTGTTGAACTGGCATATTGTCTTTGGCATTGTGCTGGTGGTGGCAACCTCGGCGCATATGCTGGCGCGAGCGCGGCCCATGCGTATCCGCGAAATCCGCGACCGCCGCACCATCTTGCGGTGGGGCCTAGTGCTGGTTGGCGCAGCACTGACATGGAATGTGCAACAGGTGGGCCAGCGTGTGCTTGGCTGGCGCGGGGCCGAACGGCGCTTTACAGGCTCGTATGAACGGGCAAGCTACACGGGCAATGCTTTCCCGACCGTAAGCTGGGTTGCCGACCGACCGCAGCCGATTGCACCCGATGACTGGCGGCTCGCTATTACTGGCGCGGTGGCACAGCCGCAGACGTTGACCCGTGCCGACCTGCTGGCGTGGGACGACGAACTGGATGTTATCCTGGATTGCACAGGCGGCTTTTACAGTGCTCAGATCTGGCGCGGCGTGCTGGTTGGTCGCCTGCTCGAACAGGCCGTACCCACCGATGCAGCCCGTTTTGTCAGCTTTGTTTCGGTAACGGGCTACCGCTGGAGCTTGCCGCTTGCCGAGGCTCGCAGCGCATTGCTGGCAACCCACCTTGGTGGCGAACCTGTCAGCCACGGGCACGGCGCACCGGCGCGGCTGGTTGCACCGGGGCGGCGCGGCTTCGAGTGGGTGAAGTGGGTGGTTGAGCTACGGGTACTGACTGCCCCCGACGATGGACAGCTTGCGGCTATCTATACCAGCAGCTTGAGCAGTGGACAGTAGGCAAACGCAAAGCGCAAACCGCACGCGCGGGGCGCGGGGCAATGGATGCGTTCGCGCAGGCGGACTTCGTATACCGTAGCCGGAGACTGCAGTCCCCCGACGTTATCGCCTATTGCTTGAGGAATAGCGTATGGAACATACAACAAACAAAGGCACCTATCTGCTGATCTTGCACGTGGCAACGCCCTTGCAGCAGCTTCGAGTCGGGCGGCTCGGTACGTTTGATGTTGCTACAGGCTATTATGTCTATGTCGGCAGCGCCTTTGGAGCAGGCGGGTTGCCCGCTCGTCTTGCAAATCATCAACAGCGCCACAAGGCCCGCCCCCACTGGCACATCGACTATCTGCGGGCAGTGGCGCACCTGTACGAGATCTGGGCCGTGTTTTACCCGCGCCCGCTCGAAGTTGAATGGTGCCAATCGTTACGTCAACTGCCGAACCTGCATATGCCAATTACTGGCTTCGGCGCAAGCGACACCCGTCAACCCGCGCACCTCTTTTATCTATCCGTCCCGCCCACACCCGGCTTGATCTGTCGGGCACTGCTGCGTGATATGTACCTGGCCGATAGTGTCGATGCTTTTACAATTGATATTACCCGCTTCCCGCCTGATAATACAAATCTCATAGAAGAACTTTCTAACCCTTCCGAATAAGCTATATCGAAAAATAGCCTGACACAAAGCAAAGCAAAAGCGCTTGACAATCTATCTATCCGTGCGTATAGTGCCAGAGAAACAAAGTTCATGACCGCATCGGGGATTGAGGAGCACCTACACCACGGAAGTACACAGCACGCTCGCCTTGCTCGACCTTACGACGAGGGAACTGCTCTACACCATATGCCGTGGCATCACGCCGCATTATCCGCACCCGTGGTGCATCCACAATCGCGGAAACGCCGAGAATTCAGCTATCGGACAGAGGTTATAGATATGGGTGACAAACTCGTTATTGTTGAGTCGCCAGCCAAGGCAAAAACTATTCAGAAGTATCTCGGCAAGGGGTATCGTGTTGTCGCCAGTATGGGCCATGTTCGCGACTTGCCCAAGAATGGACTGGCAATTGATGTTGAACACGACTTTGCGCCAGAGTACGAAGTAACCAAACAAAAAGTAGTGAGTGAGTTGCGGCAGGCGATCAAGCAGGCTGATGAAGTCTACCTCGCGACCGACCCCGACCGCGAAGGCGAGGCGATTGCGTGGCATATTACACAGGCGGCAGGCATTCCGCGCAAGAAGCCCGTGCATCGGGTAGTCTTCCAGGAGATTACGCGGCCCGCAGTGCAGGCAGCAATTGCCAACCCGCGCACCATCAATGGGCATCTGGTTGATGCTCAGCAAGCCCGCCGTGTGCTTGATCGGCTGGTGGGCTACCGGCTGAGTCCGTTGTTGTGGGACAAGGTCAAGCGGGGCCTGTCGGCGGGGCGCGTGCAGTCGGTGGCGGTGCGGCTGCTTGCCGAACGCGAAGACGACATCGAGGCGTTCCAGGCTGTCGAATACTGGACAATTGAAGTAGACCTGCGCAAAGAAGAAACCAACGGCACCCGCAACGGCAAAGAGCAGACCAATATCTTCCGCGCTGTGCTGGTGGAGCGGGGCGGGCAGAAGCTCGATAAGTTTGCGATTGCCAACCAGGAACAGGCGCAGGCGATTGTTGATGACCTCGACAATGCTACCTACCGCGTGCATAGCATCACGCGCAAGGATCGGCGGCGCAGTCCGGCTCCGCCCTTCACCACCAGCACCTTGCAGCAGGAGGCAGGCCGCAAGCTCGGCTTCAGTGCTAAAAAGACCATGAAGCTGGCCCAGGATCTCTACGAAGGCGTGGACATTGGCGGCAGCGAGGGCACAGTTGGTTTGATAACCTATATGCGTACCGACAGTACCAGTGTATCGCAGGAAGCACAGCAGGAAGCCCGCCGCGTCATCAGTGAGCGGTACGGCGACGAGTATCTGCCAGAGAAGCCGCCTGTGTACAAAGCTCGTGCAAGGGTGCCCAGGAAGCGCACGAGGCCATCCGCCCGACCAGCGTAGCCCGTGCGCCTGAGCAATTGGAGCGGGTGCTGGAGCGTGATATGCTGCGGCTGTATACGCTGATTTGGCGGCGCTTTGTGGCAAGCCAGATGGCCCCCGCCATCTTTGATAGTACATCGGTCGATATTGCCGCTACCCGTCCGGGCGATACCAGCATACCGTATCTGTTCCGCGCCACCGGGAGCGTACTCAAGTTTGCGGGCTTCCTGGCG
>JAAUSQ010000379.1 GCA_012033195.1 Chloroflexaceae bacterium | reverse complement strand
TTGAGCATCAGCTAATCGGGAGAAAGAAGATTGTGTCTGCATATTCACCTTCAGGTATGTCGCTCGTATGAGTTCTAACTCGTCTACTAACTCCCCCAATACAAATATTGGTTTTGATAACGAAGATTCCCGGAATGTGGTGTCCTGCTGCAAGATGTTCCCTAAGATGAACTGGCATTGAGTGGCGATTATTCGTCACAAGAACAAAAGCATGTGCTTCACACCATAGCAATATATCAGGGTCTAATGCACCAAAGGGAGGCGAACCCGGGTCTCCGATACGCCACACAACCATTTCAGGAACACGCTGTTTCAGTGCCTTTTGTAATTGTGGGGTAACATGCTCGTCCATAAGGTAACGAAGACTACTCATACCATCAGAACTCTCAGCAGGATAAGTTGTGTCTTCGGTGAAGTCTTCTAGTCGATATGTGTCAGCAATACGACGCAATCGTTCTAGCCGTTGTCTAGGGTCATAATCTGGCTGTTGTGCAGCGCGACGTTCTGCTTCTTGCCACTCGGCTTTGATATGCCGTAGCCTGAGCATATTTGGTGTCGGGTTCTGCTGTTGTTCTGCCCATAGACGTTCTCCTTGTTCAATCCATGCCGTCATATAGGCGAATACCGTTTCTTTGTTATGCAAGTAATACAGAATCGTTGCATACACCTGTTCCAGGCTTATAGATGGAAAGTGTTGGACAATCTCTTCGGCGGTGCGACTATTGTGGATATACTCATAGAGGATCGATTCAATGCCGACACGATGCCCCTTTATCCGAATATCGTTCGCGTCCAAGAAGTCGAAATAATCTTCAAGATGCATGGTTACTCCCCTCACCTCCCCTCCAGCGACACCAACCAGCTTGCCTCGCCAAACGGCTTATCTTTCAAGCGAACAAGCAATGATGGCGCGTTCTGGTTCATCGGGCCGGGCACAACCATTGTCCCCCGCTGCTGCTGGCCGGGCTGAACAACCATAATCCGCGGCTCGGATTGGCTTCCGTCAATCGCATAACTCGTGCCAAACGGGTCACGAATCGTAATATTATTGCTTTGCAACGGAAACGTTATCGTCGTATCGCTATTGTTGCGGACACTCCACGAGAATGTTATCGCATCGTCGTTGCAATAATCTACCTTTTCGAGAATAACCACGATTTGCGGCGAAAGTTCACCAATGATGCCATCTACGCCCACACTCATCCAGCTTTGCGATGAATCGTTCCAGCGTTTGCCAACGGGTTGAAACTCTGTCCACAGACAACGCTCTTGCGGCTGACGCACCCCGGCAGCAGACACTCCACCAGCTGGCAAACTGGTTGCACTAATCATCGGCGTGCGTGGTTGCTATCTGCCCGTCGCGGCTGTTGTGTCATCGTGAATGTGACACCTATCAAGAGCAATATCATCGCCACCAGACTTGCCACGAGTGCCAGGCGGTGCCCGGCAAACGTTTGGAGTGCTATACGGACTCTGGTACGAAGCGGCATCGCCGTTGGTTCAGGTGGTGATGGGTCGGGTTGCGCTGGTGTGGTGGGGGGTGGCTCGGTGTGCCACTGCGGCAACACGCCGGCGATAAGCTCGTTGATGTCGTGCCAGCGCGTGCATTGCAAGAGTTCTGGAATAGCCAGCATCTCCTCATCAGTAAGCTGTATCTCTTCCGAGCGTCTGTCACCAGAAACGAGGGCAATTCATCAAGCCCGCGAACCTCAACCTTCCAGTCCACGTCAATCTGCGAGCCATCCTTGATGGTTGGCGCAATAACAACGACCCGCCGGCAACTGCGAAACTGGACAGTTTTGGCGCGATGTGGCGAAAGAAATTCATGGCGATGTTCTTTCAAAAAATTCGTCAGGCTATAGTAGCACGAAATAACCTGGTTGTAGGGATTGCTGCGCCCCGGATTCAATTGCTTGCGCTCATTATTTGCATTGGTGAGGTACCAGGGGCCATTTACCCCGCCTTCAAGAATACCATCGCAATGCTTGAGTTCAATAATGAAGATTGCTTCCTGTTTGATGATCGTCAGATCCACAGTGCGCCCACCCACGCTGAAGTTCACCAGCAGCAGGTAGAGTCCCTCTAGCCGCTCTAGCCCATTAGCAAGAGCAACAATTGCTCGACGTTCGTTGGGGTGTTCGGGTTTTTCCCCGACCCAGACCTGCACAGCCACGGTCGTTCTCCTTCATTCATTCGCTCAACGCCAGTGTCTTCCGCAATTCAGTGATTTGATCGCGTAGCGCAGCAGCCTGTTCAAATTCTAGGTTGCGTGCGGCATCTTTCATCTGCTTTTCCAGGTCCTTGATCACGCGGTGCAGTTCGTCTGGCGGAATGTTGGTACTGGCACGTTGCCCGGCCACATTTTTGCCATTGACGATATACTCGCCTCGCTCTTCCGCAACCATCCGCAAGCGGTTGGTCAGGTCGCGCACCTGTTTGCTAATACCCACTGGTGTAATATTGTTTCGCTTATTATACGCCTGCTGAATATCTCGGCGGCGTTGTGTCTCTTGTATCGCTGCATTCATTGATGCAGTTATGGTGTCTGCATACATAATAACAGTGCCGTCAATATGGCGTGCGGCACGCCCTATTGTCTGAATGAGCGATGTCTCAGAACGCAAGAACCCTTCTTTGTCGGCATCAAGAATAGCAACCAGCGACACTTCCGGTAAATCCAACCCTTCGCGTAGCAGGTTGATGCCTACTACCACATCATACACCCCTAGACGCAAGTCACGCAAGATTTCAACTCGTTCAATCGTGTCAATATCAGCATGCAGGTAGTGCGTTCGTATGCCAACTTCCTTGAGATAATCGGCCAAGTCTTCGGCCATGCGCTTGGTGAGGGTTGTTACCAATGCACGCTGACCGCGGTCTACGCGACGGCGTACTTCTGCAATGAGATCGTCTACTTGGCTCTTCGTTGGGCGCACCTCAATCATCGGGTCTATCAAGCCGGTTGGGCGGATAATTTGCTCGACAATTTGCTCGCTATGCTTGCGCTCATACGGTCCGGGCGTTGCTGATACATAGATGGCTTGGTAGATACGCTGCTCAAATTCTTCAAAGCGCAATGGGCGATTATCGAGTGCAGATGGCAGGCGGAAGCCATAATCTACCAGCGTGCTCTTGCGTGAGCGGTCTCCTTCATACATACCGCGTATTTGGGGGAGCGAGATATGGCTCTCATCCACAAACAGCAAGAAATCATCTGGAAAATAGTCGAGCAGTGTCCAGGGTGATTGCCCAGCCAGGCGGCGATCAAGATGGCGTGAATAGTTCTCGATGCCGCTACAGTAGCCAAGTTCGCTGATCATCTCCAGGTCATACGCGGTGCGTTGCTTGAGGCGGGCAGCTTCGAGGCTCTTGCCCTGCGACTCAAGCGTGTGAAGGTGCTGTTCAAGCTCGTGCTGAATATCTTGGACCGCCAGAACTACTTTGTCTTTTGTTGTGACAAAGTGCTTGGCAGGGTAAATCTCAACCTTCTCATGTTCGGTAAGAATAGTACCGGTGAGCGGGTCTATTTCGAGA
>JAAUSQ010000378.1 GCA_012033195.1 Chloroflexaceae bacterium | reverse complement strand
GCCAGCGCCAGCACCAGCACCAGAACGATGATACTGCGCAGGGCGAGCCGAAAGAACAAAAACTGCGAACTACGAATAGCGGTAGGGGCGCGGTCGCGGTGGGGCGCACCAGCGACCGGACGCAGGTGGGATGCAATCGTTAGCCCCCACAAGATGGGTAAGAGGAGTAAGAACCAGAGCACAGCAGGATAAATAAATGAAAGTTGCACGGTGTTGTTTATATAGAACGTCGCGGGACGTTTTCAGATCGTTAATGCTTGCTTGTATTCTACCCGTTCAGGGGCATAGACACAAGGCACCCTGGATGAGGAGATCAGGAGAAGCGCATACTGCTCAGCGCTTACGAGGTGAGCAATGGGTTGCGCCGCGCTGCTGTACCGTTGCGCAGGGTGGGTGCCGCCCCGCTGCGCAGGGCCGCCGCAATGCCCGCCTGCAATGCGCTATACGTCGCAATGCCCTGCAAATCCACCCCCAGGTGTACAAGGGTCTGAGCAATCGCCGGGTGTATCCCTGTCACCATTACCCTGGCACCAAGCAAGCGTACCGCCTGCGTCGCCTGTACCAGTGCACTTGCCACCTGTGAGTCAATCGTCTGCACACCTGTGATGTCGAGAATAGCCGTTTCTGCACGATGGGTAGTGATACCTTCCAGCAGCGTTTCGATAACTGCCTGAGCGCGGGTGCTGTCGATGCTGCCAATCAGCGGCATTATCACCACCCGGTCGGCAATCGGGATCAACGGCGTGGAGAGTTCACGGATCAGCGCTTGCTGGGCCGCAATCAGTTCGGCTTGCAAACGGGCACGTGCTGCTTCGCTCTGGTGCAGGTCGGTAATATCACGGAAGACGACCGCCAGCACGGGCTGTTGCTTGTCCTCATCGAGATGATAATAGTAGGCCGATACCAGACCGGGCAGCGGTGTGCCATCTTTTTTCTGGAGGATCTGCACGCCGCGCCACGAGCCTGTTTCCAGGGTGATGCGGGGCGCAGTGTTGTAAACTTCTGGATCAAGGGCATTGATATGGTCGATGTGCGACTGATTAAACTCGGCCCCGAAGCCAAGCATATCGCCCAGTGCCGGATTGGTATAGGCCATGTAGGGCGTACCATCTTTGTCGTACAGCGTCACCATAATGCCATCTAGCGAGCGCTCGACGAGCGAACGAAAAAGCTGAAGCTGTTGATACGTCTGATCCCACGAAATCTGTTCAAGTTCATTGCGAAGATGCGTATTTTCTGTCTCCAGTGCGGCAATGCGCTGAAGCAATGCTTCTACATCAACCGTATCGTACTGCACTGCCATTGAAAATATACCTTTCACTTCATCATATGTACTCTGGTTTCCCCCCCAGTCTGAGTAGCAGCACTGATCAGCCTGTTTTATTAAACGATAATGCCCTCATTCATTATAGCGAGAAAAAGGGTCAAAAACAGGTTATTTTTATTCTAATCAACGCTGATAAGTATTTCGTGAAAGGGTACGAGAACAGTATTGCAGTGGTAACACCGCGCAGGATGCCCCAACTTGCCGCCTCACGGATCTCATCCAGATTGGCAGTATTAATATAGAGTGGCACGTATTCTGGCAATATGTACCACTAGAACAAGAGAGATTGGGGAATGATACCCCCGTCGTAGCACACGGCTTCTCTTATGGCATATCTAGAAACGTTTTACACAACCCCTGTTATCGACAATCTTTGGTGCTTCTATTACTCCTGTTTCGGGACATACTTATTCCCCAATGCGCAACATTGTCGTCTATGCTAAGGTCACAGTCTGATGTGGTCAAACTAGAATTTGAGATTTATTCAAACAATATAGATCCCGCCCGGATAGCTTCCAAACAGCAAGCGTGCGCACATCCGGGGCGGGCTTTCTTATGTTCCCACGCCCCGCGCCCGCCTGACAGGAGCATTGCATATGACTCCCCTACAAACACAACCATACCGCTTTACAGATGATGGCACCATTCCAAACAATGCCCGCCTGCCGCTGCTAGTGTATGCACAGGCCCTGCCACCGGAAGCTATCGATAGTGCGGGATGTACGGCCTTTCTTGCCCGCAATGGCTGGCACGGTGCCTGGACAGATGGCGTGTTTCCCTACCATCATTACCATAGCACTGCTCACGAAGTGCTGGCAGTCATTAGCGGCAACGCAACGCTGCACCTCGGCGGCGAAGAGGGCACGATGCTATCGGTACAGACGGGTGATGTGCTGGTCATTCCGGCAGGCGTGGGCCACCGCAACCACGATTCATCTAACGATTTTAAGGTGGTCGGCGCATACCCCGACGAGCAGGAGTGGGATCTCTGTACGGGCAAACCCGAAGAGCGACCCGGCGTGCTCGACAACATCAGGCAGGTAGTTCTGCCCGCTACCGACCCGCTATCGGGGCGGCGTAGTCCCTTGCTCGATCAGTGGCAGGGCTGATCATCGCTGACAAGTGTGTCATCCGGCTGTGAGGTGTACCACATAAAGCATTGTCTCTTCTTGTGGTACACTATCGCCATGCAACACAATATGATACACCCAACCGCGCCACCGCTCGCCGCATCCGAAAGCCACATCAGCAGCCGAACGCTGCCCGGATGGGTGGGCGCGGTGCTGCTTGGCATCACGGCACTGGCGCTGCGCGGTCTGCAACTATCCGACTTTTTCACCGTTGACGAGAGCTTCCACTGGGTCTGGCGGGTGCAGCACTTCACCGGCTCTATCCGGCAGGAGCGCTGGGCCGATACCAACCTGACTGGACACCCCGGCGTGACAACGCTCTGGCTGGGGTTGCTTGGGCGGCGGCTCGCGCTAGCACTGGGCGTATCGACAGAAGGGCTGGCAGAGGGCAGCGCCGCGATTGGCTACCTCGCACTGCTGCGGCTCCCGCTCGCCATCGTCCACAGTCTGGCGGTCGCATCTGGCTACCTGCTGCTGCGCCGCCTGTTCACCCCCACGCTGGCGTTGTTGGCGGGCATCCTGTGGGCCGCTTCGCCCTTCTTGATTGCCCACAGCCGCCTGCTGCACCTGGATGCGCTACTGACCTCCTTTATGATGCTGAGCATGTTGCTGTTGCTGGTAGCGTTGCTACCCCCCACCGACGAGCCGACACCCGCCCCGCGCTGGCAGATGTGGCTGGCGCTGCTGGGGTCGAGCGTGTGTGCAGGGCTGGCACTGCTCACCAAAGCGCCTTCACTGTTGCTGCTGCCCGTCGCAGGGCTGACCATGCTGTTCTTCGGCCCGGAGGCGGGGCTGTGGGCGCGGTTACGGGGCGCAGTGCTGCGGTATCTGCCGTGGCTGGCCTGTGCCGTAGCCGTGTTCTGGGCGCTGTGGCCTGCGATGTGGGTCATTCCAGGGCAGGCGATTGCCAGTGTCCTTGAAGAAATCTTCGGCAATGGCGCGGTGCCCCACCACACCGGCAACTTCTTCCTCGGTCAACCGGTCGCCGACCCTGGCCCGCTGTTTTATCTGGCGGTGATCGGCTTTCGCACCACACCAATCACGCTGATCGGGTTGCTGCTGCTGCCGCTGGCGCTGCG
>JAAUSQ010000377.1 GCA_012033195.1 Chloroflexaceae bacterium | reverse complement strand
ATACCAAAGCCAAGATCGGTGGGTACTGCCACCTGAACCTGGGCGAAGAGGCCACTATCGTGGGCCTGATGTCGGCATTGACGGACGACGACTATATCTTCACCAACTACCGCGAACACGGCTATATTCTGGCGCGTGGCGTGGAGCCGGGGCGCGTGATGGCGGAACTCTTCGGCAAAGAAACGGGCGTCTCGCGGGGGCGCGGCGGCTCGATGCACCTGTTTGATATTGAACACAAGTTTATGGGTGGCTATGCTATTGTCGGCGGACAGGTGCCGCTGGCAACCGGGGCGGCCTTTGCGCTGCGCTACAAAGAACAGCCGGGTGTCGTTATCTGTCAGATGGGCGATGGCACCACCAATATTGGCGCGTGGCACGAGTCGCTCAATATGGCTAGGCTGTACAAGCTCCCCATTATTTATTTTGTTGTCAACAATGGCTATGGTATGGGCCTGAAGGTTGAGAGCGGTTCGGCAGAGCCGGATCTCTACAAGAAGGGCTGCGCCTTCCGCATGCACGGCGAGCGTGTCAACGGTAAAGACCCGCTGGCTGTGCGGGATGCCGTGCGCCGTCTCCGCACGATGGCCGAGCAGGACGGTGAGCCGTCGATCCTCGAAGCGATCAGCTACCGCTCCGGGGCACTCGGTGGTAGACCCGGCCCGCTACCGCTCGGAGCCGAAGTTCGTAAGGGCCGCTCCGACGACCCGGTACAGCGCTATGCAACCGCGCTGGCCGAGGCGGGTATCCTCGATGACCAGGCATTGAGCAGCATTGCCGATCAGGTTGAAGAGGAAGTCTCGAAGGCAATTGAGTTTGCCAACAACAGCCCCGACCCAGCTATCGAAGAGCTATTCACCTATATGTACGCAACCGAAGTTGCCAATATGCCTGGGCCAGCAGAGGCATTGGAAGCCGCCCGCATTGCACGAGGAGAGTTCTAGGCTATGCAAACGATTACCTATCGACAGGCACTCAACGAGACGCTACGCCAGGAGTTGCGGCGTGACCCGGATGTGATGCTGATGGGCGAAGAGATTGGTGTCTTTGAAGGCTCGTACAAGGTGACAGCGGGCCTGCTCAACGAGTTTGGCCCCAAGCGTGTACTTGATACGCCCATTGCCGAAGAGGGCTTTGTGGGCATGGCGGCAGGCGCGGCGATGCTTGGCCTGCGTCCGGTGGTGGAGATTATGACGATCAACTTTTCGCTGCTGGCCATTGACCAGATCGTGAACCACGCCGCTAAGATCCATTATATGTTTGGTGGGCAGGCCAGTGTACCGATGGTGCTGCGTACGCCCGGCGGTGGTGGGATACAGCTTGCCGCGACCCACTCCCAGAACTTTGAGGCGTGGTATGCCTACGTACCCGGTCTGAAGGTGGTCGTGCCCTCTACGCCGTATGATGCACGCGGCCTGCTGCGCTCGTCCATTCGCGATAACGACCCGGTGATCTTCATCGAGAACCTGGCGCTCTACAACACGAAGGGCGAGGTACCTGATGAATCGGATGACAACGACTATACCGTGCCCATCGGCGTGGCGGAAGTGAAGCGCGAAGGTACCGACCTGACCATTATTGCATACTCGCGTATGACGGTGCTGGCGCTGGATGTGGCCCGCCGCATCGAAGACGAAGAGGGCATCAGCATTGAAGTGGTAGACCTGCGCTCGCTGCGCCCGCTCGACCGCCCTACCATCATCGAGTCGGTGAAGAAGACGGGCCGCGCCGTGATCATTGAAGAGGACTGGCATTCGTATGGCATCGGGGCCGAAATTGCGGCGACAATCCAGGAGCAGGCCTTCGATTATTTAGATGCGCCAGTCCGCCGCGTGGCAGGTGTTGAGGTACCGCTGCCCTATGCGAAGGTGCTGGAGCGGGCGGCGCTGCCGAGCGACAAGCACCTGACCAAGGCAATCCGCGAAACAATGCAAGGCGTTCGGCGCTAGACGAGGGATAAGCACAGAGGTAACAGTAAGGAGCACACTATGCCAGAACTAAATATGCCCCGCCTGAGCGACACGATGGAAGAAGGAACCATCGGGCGCTGGCTGAAGCAGGCGGGCGATCAGGTCGAAAAGGGTGAGATTCTGGTTGAGATTGAGACCGACAAGGCTACAATGGAGCTTGAGTCGTACGACAACGGCGTGCTACAGAAGATCTTGGTGCAGGAAGGCGAGACGGTTGCCATTGGCACGCCTATCGCAATTGTGGGCGATGGCGCGGTCGAAGCAGCACCCGCCGACACCGCGCCCCCCTAGGGCTGCCCCTAATGATGGCCCCGCCAGTGGTACCCAGGCATCGGCGGCGGTGGCGGTACCTTCGCCCACAGCAACGGCCTCTGCACAGACCCAGGCACAGCCGACCAACGGCCACACCGATATGGGGGGCGAACGGGTGAAGGCGTCACCTGTGGCGCGTAATCTGGCGGCCCAGTACGGTATCGATCTGCGGCAGGTACAAGGCACTGGCCCCGGTGGACGGATTATTAAGGAGAACGTGGAGCAGTTCCGGCAGCAGGGCGGCGAAGGTCGCGTAGCCCAGCATGGACAGTATGTGGGCCGCGAGCAGGACCCCGGCGGCGTTCAAGGCGCAGCCAGGTCAGCGATGGCGGAACTTCGGCTTGCGCTTCTCCGTGAACGCTGCCATGCCTTCCTTCTGGTCCTCGAGCGCGAACGCGGAATGGAACAGCCGGCGCTCGAACAGGATGCCCTCGGTGAGATTGGCCTCGTAGGCGCGGTTGACCGCTTCCTTGGCCATCATCGCCACCGGCAGCGAGTACTCGGCGATCTTCTGCGCCGCGCCAAGCGCCTCCTCGAGCAGCTTCTCGCTCGGGACCACGCGCGACACCAGGCCGGCGCGCTCGGCCTCGGCGGCGTCCATCATGCGCCCGGTCAGGATCATCTCCATCGCCTTCGACTTGCCGACCGCGCGGGTGAGCCGCTGCGTGCCGCCGGCCCGGGGATGGTGCCGAGGTTGATCTCTGGTTGGCCGAACTTGGCGTTGTCGGCGCAGATGATGATGTCGCACATCATCGCCAGCTCGCAGCCGCCGCCCAGCGCGAAGCCGGCCACGGCGCCGATCACCGGCTTGCGCACCCGGCGGATCGCCTCCCAGTTGCGTGTGATGAAGTCCTCGCCATAGGCCTGGGCGAAGGTCTTGGTGGCCATCGCGCGATATCGGCACCGCGGCGAAGGCCTTGTCGCTGCCGGTGACGACGATGCAGCCGATGCCCGGGTCGGCGTCGAAGCCGAGCAGGGCGGCGCCCAGCTCGTCCATCAGCGCGTCGTTCAGCGCGTTCAGCTGTTTCGGACGGTTCAGCGTGATCAGTGCCGTGCGCCGCGCGCCGTCGCCGTGAATGGCGGTGAGGATGTTGTCGTAGCTCATGTCGGTCCTTGGTGGCTTCGACGCAACTATATCGGGCGCCTGTCAATTGCGCACGCCCACGGCAGGCTCTCCCTCTGGTCAGCAGCAGGGCCTGAGGGTTAAGCTCGCCCCTCAGTCCCAGGGATGACCCGCCGCGCGGCTTCGAGGCCGGCGCGGCCGACCGCAATACCGAGCATGGCGACGATCTATCGCAAGACGGCGAAAGGGCAG
>JAAUSQ010000039.1 GCA_012033195.1 Chloroflexaceae bacterium | reverse complement strand
CAGTCAACTTTACGCAACTTGCTACCGTCGATACGAATGAGCGCTTTACCTTTACGGTTGATCGGCGTGAGAATGGCTCGTGGCGTGTCAATGGTGAGTTTGTGCTGAGTGCTGACGACCTGTCGCTGGCCGCCGTGGAGCCTGCCCAGGGCACCAATGATCTGTACCTGCCGCGTGTCATCGGCGGACAGGATTCCAACAACCCTGGCACTCCGGGCAGCAGTATCATCGCACAGGGCACTGCCGAGTTCACCAACTTCTACCTGGGCCAATCGTGTGATACCGACTCGTGGTCGGGCACTGTGCGCTGGACGGCCACCCGCAGCGGTGATGCACCCAACCCAACCACTACAGCGCTACCAACACAAGCCCCGCCGACGGCTACACCTTCGGGCGAAGAGCAGCAGGGCATTCATGGGCAGGTGCTGAACGCTGGGCAGGCAGCGGCAGATATCGGCCTGATCCTGCGTCAGTGCCCCACCCAGGGCACGTGTGGCTCGTTTGAAGAAACGACCGTGGACACAACCCGCACCAACGCAAATGGCTTCTACACGTTTGCCGATGTTGCGACGTTGCCAACCGACACGTATTATCAAGTCTGGTTCTACAACAACAACACAGGTGGCAACACCCCCGATGACCAGTATGTGTTCCTGTGGTCAAGCAATTTCATCCAGTCGTATAGCGCAGGCCAGGATTTTGAGGTGCCCGCCTTCGATATCGAAGAAATCCTGCCGGTATCACCGGTCAATGCGAGCGTGCCCTTGCCTGCCACTTTCCAGTGGCAACCACGCGGCATTGAGAGCGAAGTGTATGGCTGGTTCTTGCTCAATCTGACTACCTCAGAGCTTGTCTGTCAAAGCCCGTTTGAAAATCTGACAACTGGCGACCGCCTCATACTGACGGAAGACTACTTCCTGAATGAGTGCAGTGGGCAGTATAACAACGCCTATGGCTGGATACCGATCATTCTTGATCTGACACGGGGTGTTGGCAGTGCATTCTACTACGGGCAGGTCACCTTCTTGCCACCGGGCCAGGTGACCCCAACGCCGACATCGGGCATTGTCCAACCGTCGCCCACCTCAGGCACTGGCCCGACCGTCACACCGACAACGCAGCCACAGCCAGGGAACAACCTTGTTGCAAATGGCGACTTCGAAGACGGAAGCGACAGCACGTGGGTTGAGCAATCGCAGAACAGTGCGCCGCTCATCTACAATCGGGACAACGTGAGCGCCACTACGCCGCGTTCGGGTGACTGGCTGGCGTGGCTCGGTGGCTTGGATAATGAAGTAAGCTTGCTCGCGCAGCAGGTAACGCTACCCGCCAATGTTCCGGCAGGTCAGGTTATCGTGTGGGAGTCGTATATTCAACTCCGATCCACCGAGAGTTGCTTCAGCACCGGCGATAGCTTTGGAGTGTTCCTGAACGGCACGTTTCTGGATGGTACCTCCCTATGTGTGGATAGGAACATCTCAGACTGGACACGGATTGCCTACCTCATCCCTAGCGAACTGGCAGGGCAGACCGTGTCCATTGCGTATCAGGTATCAACCGACTTTTCGATCAGCAGTTCGGCATACGTTGATGATGTAACCATCTCGCTGCAATCGGCAGGGCTGGCAAATGCCATCACGCTCGAAAGCCTGCCCACCACCAGCTTGAGCGCAGACACACCGCTCGAATCGAAGAGCAGTGTGCAGCAGGCCGAAACACTGAGCAGCGAACTTGGTGACCTGCTGGAGGGCATGCAGCCGCTTGCAGCAACACCCACCCGTCCGTAGCGGAAACAGTCGCGTATACGGTCTATCCCCTCTCCTGTTATCTGACAGGGGAGGGGCTTTCCTTGCACTATGAAACATCTCGTGTTAGCGCCACAGCGCACCCTATTGCTTTTGCTGGCTCCTTACCTGATCGGTGCGGTCGGCCTGTTTGTGCTGCCCGGTGTGCTCACCCTTGCACTGGCGTTCACCGCATACGATGGCCTCGCCCCTCCGACGTGGCGCGGCCTGCAAAACTTCGCCGATCTATCTATTGATCCAATCTTCCCGACCGCTGTGCAGAATACTGTGCTGTTTGTCATCATCGGGGTGCCGCTGCGCCTGCTGGTGATGCTTGGGCTGGCGTTGCTCTTCGAACGAGAGCGGCGCGGCGTGCGGCTGTATCGGTCGGCCATCTATATGCCAACGATCATTCCCGATGTAGCCTATGCCCTGATCTGGGTCTGGATTTACAATCCACTGTATGGGCCGCTCAACCTGCTGCTGGGTGCGGCGGGGTTGCCTGCTCCGGCGTGGCTGGTGCAGGAAGACACTGCACTGCTTGCGCTGGTGGGGATGTTGCTCTTCCAGATTGGTGAAGGCTTTGTGGTGCTGCTAGTCGGGCTGCACAACATCCCCGCCGCCTACTACGACATAGCACGGGTGGATGGCGGCAACCGCTGGCAACTGTTCCGGCATATCACGCTGCCGCTGCTGCTGCCGTGGCTGGTGCTGCTTGCCATTCGCGATATGATTGTGCTGGCTCAGCAAACCTTCGTGATCGTGTACCTGACCACGGGCGGCGGGCCGTATTATGCAACAACCACGCTACCCCTGCTGGCCTACGAACAGGTATTCGATGGGTTGCGCTTCGGGCATGGTGCGGCAATTATGTTACTCACATTTCTGGCACTCGGCGCGGTGTTGTTGGTCGGGTTCGGGTTGGTGCGCTGGCTCCAACGGGACAGCCGATGAAACGCACGCCACGCCGAGTACTCTATCATCTGGGGGCGTTGCTGGTTGTCGTGCTATTTGTGCTGCCGCTCTACTGGATGCTAATGGCTTCGCTACGTCAGCCGGGGCAACCACCGCCGCGCACCATCGAATGGCTGCCCAACCCGGCTGTATGGGCGAACTATGCTGCTATTTTTGAACTGGCCCCGCTTGCAACCGCGCTGGTCAATTCGGTGCTGGTGGTGCTGGTGGCAGTGCCGCTCACAATCCTGACGGCTTCGGGCGCGGGCTTTGCAATGGCCCGCCTGAACGGTCGCCTTCAACGGGGCACCGTGCTGTTATCCATTGTTCTGCTGATGATACCGGCGGTTGCGCTGTGGCTGCCGCGTCTGGTACTCTATCGCTATCTGGGGCTACTCGATACACTCGCAGCCCTGATACTACCCGCACTGATGGGATCGAGTCCATTTTTTGTGCTGCTCTTCTACTGGACATTCCGGCGCATCTCACCCGAACTCTTTGCGGCTGCCACACTCGACGGTGCGGGCAATCTGGCGCTTTGGTGGCGCATTGGGTTGCCGTTGGCCCGCCCAACCATGCTAGTCGTCGGGGTGCTCAGCGCTATGCTTTACTGGGGCGATTTTGTGAGTCCGCTGCTATACATACGCTCGGAAAGCCGCTACACGCTGCCCGTCGGCGTGGTGGTGCTGCGCCAGATGGATATTACCAACTGGCCCTTGCTGATGGCGGCGGCAACCCTGCTAAGCATACCCGCCGTGGTGCTCTTTCTGCTGGTGCAACACTGGTTCTGGTTCGCGGGGCGCTTCTCGGAATCTGCCGATGCAACCGATGTGCTGGGGTAACGGTCGGGGCAATGAAGAACGGGGCAGCGCACAAAACAGGCACCCAGCCCCGGCGGGGCTTCGTGTATAAGCCCGGTGCTTGAGCGCCGGGTATCCAGGCTTACCGATACGGAAAGGACAACACACGATGAACACGCAACGACCTGTGACGTTGCTACTGGTGATTGTGCTGCTGGTGGCAGGTTGTGCTAGCCCATCTGCGCCTGCCGAGGGAACCGGGCAGGTTTCGTTTATGGTGTTTGGTGACCCGCAGGAGAAGGCCGCGTATGATGCGCTGGTGGAGGCGTTCCACACAAAACACCCCGCTATCCGTATCGCATTGATTCACATTCCGGGACAGGACGAATACCGCCAGCGCCTGGGTATGGACTTTGCCGCAGGCACCGCCGCCGATGTGGTGCTGATCAACTATCGGCGGTATGCGAGCTTTGCGGCACGCGGCGTGCTCGAACCGCTCGACCCGTACCTGGCGAACAGTCCAGTACTTGATGTGGGCGACTTCTACCAGCAAGCACTGGCCCCGTTCTACTGGGAAAATACGCTGATGTGTATTCCACAGAACCTGTCTAGCCTGGTAGTCTATTACAACAAAGATCTGTTTGATGCAGCAGGCCAACCGTACCCCATCGACGACTGGACGTGGGAGGAGTTTTTGCAGGCAGCGCAGGCGTTGACCCATGATACGGATGGCGACGGGCGCACCGATCAGTATGGGCTGGGTACCGAACCGTCGATCTTCCGGGTTGCGCCGTTTATCTGGCAGAATGGCGGCCTGCTGGTCGATACGCCTGTGCGCCCGCGCCGCCTGATGCTGGATATGCCCGCAAGCCGTGCCGCGATTGAGTGGTTTGTCAATTTGCAGGTGCGCTATGGCGTGGTGCCGGGTGCCGTCGAAGAAGAGGCCGAGTCAAGTGAAAGCCGCTTTCTGAACGGGCGGATGGGTATGTATCTCAACAGCCGCCGGGGAGTGCCCACCTACCGTGAGATCGATGGCTTCGATTGGGATGTAGTACCGTTGCCACGCAACAAGCAGCGAGCCGGTATTCTGCACAGCGATGCCTACTGTATGGCGGCGAGCACTGCCGACAAAGCCGCCGCCTGGACATTCATTGAGTATGCCAACTCGCCCGAAGGTCAGGCGATTGTTGCACAGTCGGGGCGCACCGTGCCATCGTTGAAAGCGGTTGCTGAATCGCCTGCCTTCCTCGACGTGCAGACGCGCCCCGCCAACGACCGTGCCTTCCTCGACCCGATTGCTGATACCTATACCGTTCCTGTTATGTCAACATGGGTAGATATCGAGGAGATTGCAGGGCGCGAACTGGAACGTGCTTTTTATGGGCAGGTTAGTGTCGATGAAGCGATCAATACCACGCTTGCCAACACCCGCGAATATTTTGAACTGGCCCGCACCCCGTGAGCGTTGGTACCTTCTTCTGAGGCACGCCTCCTGACTGCACCCACAACTACAGCAGGGCACGTGCCTCGGCGATAGTCAGCGTGCGGTTGTAGATGGGACTGCCCGGTTCCTGGCGATGGCTCTCGCGCAGGCTGCCGATGTCCAGCGGCGCAAACCCGATTGCAGTGATCAGATCGCTCACAGTGTCTTTTGCCTCGGCATCGTCACCAGCAATAAAGATTACACGGCGCTGCTCCAGCGGGCGGGTTGGGTCGGGTTGGTCGCGCAACTCAACCCAGTAGATGGTATTGAAGGCTTTGACTAGCCGCGCACCGGGTACGTGCTGGGCGATAAACTCACTCTGCGTCAGTCCTCCCAGGTCGATCTGTCCATCACGTTGTGGGTAATAGTTGGATGCGCTGATCAATATCTTGCCTGCAATATCGGCGGCGGGCAGCGATGCGTAGCGCCCAAAGGGAATCGCCTCCATTACAATATCACCAGAACGGGCCGCTTCTTCGGGGGAAGCGGCGTGCGCGTCTGGCCCCAGGTTGGCGACCAGTTCGCGCAGGGTGTCGGGGCCACGCGAGTTGCTGATAGTTACCTTGTGGCCGACTTTGATAAAGAGTGCGGCAGCGGTTGCACCGATATTGCCCGCACCAATAATGCCGATGTTCATAGTTCACTCCTCTGTGCATTTTGATACCCGTACTCTAAAGATACTACAAAATCGAGCGGTGTGGCTGTGGGTTTAAAACATATGTGGCCCCCTCGCAGCACGCGGAGGAGGTCAGCACACCTGTCGGCAAACGCTGTTTACACCTCTGCCAGACGGTGCATACGCTCGCGCAAGGTGCCGTATAGCTCGCGATAGATGTGGAGCGTAGCGACCGCCACTTCGTTGTTCGCGGTGTACCCATAGCGGTTCAGCTCAACCGGGTTCTGGACATCGATAGGGTGCGTATCCCGCGTTAGGACGCGCCCCGTAGGTCAGGGTGCGCTGCACCGTTCCGGCACCCGCCTCCTCCACAATCTGGGCATAGCCCGTCGGGTTCTGTGCGTCCACCAGATACGTGGTGGTGACCCCGCCCACCGTCTGCTGCACTGTCCAGATGCTTGCCAATGTTTGGTACTATCATCATTGATTCATAGTCTGGCGACTGAATTGGCATTGTTCTTGCAAGTCTGTAGACAATGTAATACAGAAGGTATGCACGTACTGTGCAGCATATGTAATACAGGAAAAAAGGTTTTAACAAAAAAAGCGTCTATACAAGCCTTCAATAGAGAGGAGGTCGACAACCGTATTACTGATGGATAGACAGGGAATAACTTTTAATGTCCTGGAGGTCAGGATGACATCTGAAATGATAATGATCGTGGACGATGACCAGGACATGCGCGAGATGCTGGCAATGGCCGTAGAAGAAACAGGCTACACGCCACTGAAAGCACAGAACGGAAGGGAAGCGCTGAGTCTGCTTGATCATCATATTCCTGTTCTTGTGTTGAGCGACTTAATGATGCCAGTTATGGATGGACGCCGCCTGTATCAGGCGATGCAGAAACATCCTATTCATCGCCATGTTCCGTTTGTGGTGGTCAGTTCTTTTCCGCCACGCCTGGTCATGGACAATAATATGTCACCAGCAGCGGTTATTCAAAAGCCGTTTGATCTGATGACGTTAATAGATACAATCGAAGAGTTGCTGTACCGCCCTCCGCAACAACGCGGATCGAATATGTCAAGTACACAACTGAGCACGCTATGATGCACCAAGCGGGACGCATATAAACGTCCCGCACTTTATGGTGTATGAAAGCTAGCTGTTATGGTAGCAGCTTTCGAGATGTGCAGGCCTGCACCGTGGCACGCCTGTTTATTGGTATTTATAATACTTCGGTTGTACGTGTAGTACGTCCCACCGCGCCATTGAACTGTTCGGTAGCTTTATCGGCCAGTACTGTCAGTACTGAAGGTGCCCAGCGCGACTGACTCCCCCAACCCATCTTGAGCACATCGCCAATTGCGCCCGTTGCACCGGGCAGCATACGGCTCGCTATCTCAGTTGCCAATGCAAAAAGATCGGGCATCAGTGTCTGGGTCAGGTGCAACAGATTGGCCTGGGGCGTGATAATCAGTTGGGGGTCGCCCCGTTGACACGCCTCAACAATCTGGCGAGCGGCAGTGGGGGCGTCCGTCGAAAGAAACGGCATCGCGTTAGAGATAGCAAACCAGGCAAATTCGGCTTCGTGCTGCCCTTTAAACAAGGCATTCAGATGCGAGCCAGTCCGCATCAGGCCAGGGTATACACTGGTTACACGGATATTGTCACTGGCAAGCTCGGCGCGTAGCCCATCGGATAAGCCCGACAGTGCAAACTTGCTAGCACTGTAGGGCAGCAAATGCGGCACCGCAACCAGGCCACCAATCGAGGAGATATTGACAATACGCCCCCCGCCCCGGCTCCGCAGATATGGCAGCGCCGCCTGTGTGGTGTAGAGCGGCCCCCAGAAATGGACTGCCATAGCTTGCTCAAAGTCCTCGGTACTCATATGGTCGAGCGGCCCCACCTGGATAACCCCTGCATTATTCACCAGTACATCAATGCGCCCATAGTGCATTATCACCTGCTCAATGGACTGCTGCACTGTTTTCTGGTCGCGTACATCACACACCAGCGGCAGCACCGGAATATTGGCAGCGCGGAGTTCTTCGGCAGCGTGTTCCAGTTCTTGCGGGTTGCGCGCCAGCAGTGCCAGACATGCGCCTCGTTGTCCGAACGCGTGGGCCAGTACCAGACCAAGCCCCCGCGACCCACCAGTAATAATGACCACCCGGTCGCGCAGCGGCAACTTGCCAATCTCGCGCAGTGTGCGACCTGCCAGCGCTATCGCTGAGCCTGCCGCTAGCGCACTGGTTAGCCAGCCAGTGGTTGTATTAAACAGCGACATTCCTACCTCCTCTCTACAGTGTTGGCCTGATTAATGCCATCGCGGTTTTCAGGTTGCAGCAGGTCGTCATCGCTGTTTGCGTTTTCCATATTGGTCATCCCCGGTCGGGTGCTCTGCGTTTCGAGCACCCGCTGCTCTTGTGGCGTGCGGTCAATCGAACCGGAACGGTCGGGGTCGAAGTATTCATCGGTCGGAGCATCACCACCGATATTGTCGCTCTGGCGCACCTGCTGAGCATCAGCGGTTGCTTGGCTACGCCCACCAATGGCAAAGAAGATCACACCAAGAATGATAATGACCGCAACAACGCCAATAATAAGCAATGGATCCATAAGATTGTTCCTCTCTGGTTGTTAAGATTTAGATTGAATGTTGGGTACTACGTATTCTCTTCGCCTTCAACGACATAGCGGAAAATCGCCGCGATGGTGCTGCCATCGGGCAAAAACTCCAGCGGCAGCGCATATACTGTGCCACTGTTCAGCAGGGTGTGCGCGGCGGCCTCATCCAGCAGGTCAACATCATCATCTTCGGGTTCGGCGTGTATTTCCATGTTGTTGGTTGTAGTATCGAACTTACCCCACTGCTGCCGATCAACCGTCACAAAGAGCGTGTCAACCCGCCCATAAATCGCCGCCGGTACAATCGTGCGGAGATCGCTTGATGACTGGTTGCTGCCCTTTGCTTCGATATAGCGGTCGAGTGCTGCTTCGAGCATATCCTGGAAATAGGCATCCATTACTTCCCAGGCTTGGGCATGTACTTCGTGCGCCTTGAGATGATCAAGGTTGCCCATTACTGCCTGCTCAATCAAATGTGGGTAATTGTTGCGGGTGTGGTAGTGTGGCAACAGGTTTTCGGTACCCGCCAGGATCAGCGGGGCTTTTTCGTTGTGTAGCACCTCCTGAATGCCTCTATCAACTTCGAGGAAATAGCGCTGCAAAATAATACTCTCACGGGTTTCGATCTGCCCGTGATACGTCGAAGTCAGCGGCCCATGTTGCACTTCGCGGTGCTTGTGCAATGGTTCGGGATCGTCGTCCAGTGCCAGCGCTTCTTCCAGGCTCGTAGGCATATCTTCGGGCAACGCAATCTCATCGATGCTGCTGCGCGATGCACAGAACAGGCGCACATTGTTCTGGCTCAAGGTCAGAATATAAAAACGCCCATTGATCGTAAACATCGGTAGCATCGGCTTGATGTGAAAGCGGTTGCCCACGACCAGCAACTCATCCAGTTCAAGCGGGAGCCGGAAGGTGTGCATCGCATCGGGCGAGAGAAAGATTGCAAGCCCATCGTTCTGGTGCTGCAAAAACTCGGTATCCTCAATAAGCTGCTCCATCGGCTGAAGCAATCGCCGCACCGCTTCCGGGCGCATGCCCCGCTCAACAAGCCGTTCTTCAGCAGCAGTATGCAAATTCTTCAACCGAATGCTATTCTGGCGGGTTTCGCGTCCGAGCCGCGCCATATGGGTGTAGCAACTTATACAGGGGGTTGCCTCCTCCGCCAGAAGCGCATGAAGATCTTCCATGGTTGGTGTATCAATGGTTGTTAAATCCATCGTCCGAACCTCCTTCACATAGACTGTGAACCACTATCAGTACGCTTGCAAGTTGTATGCCAGAAAGCCGGGGTGGAGAACATGGCATACAACTTGCAAATGGCTGATGCAGAACACTCAGAGCCAATCATCCTTGTAAGGAGATAAGCATCATGCCCGATTTTTTTGACCTGCCTATTCTGGCGAACGCAGGTATATTAGCCGTTGCCGCACTGGTCATCTGCTTTACCGGGTGGCGGCTCTCCGATGTTGCCGATACGCTTGCCGACCGTACCGGCATTGGTGAAGCAATGGCGGGCGCGGTGTTACTCGGAGCGGCTACGCGGAGCCTGTGGTGGCAGTGCGGCATAGTGCCTTTACGTTGGCAGTCGGCGGCATCATCGGCGAGAATGCCTTTGACACGCTGTTTATTGCTGGCTCGGCTATTGCCTTCCGCGATGGCGCGATTTATCACGCAGTTGGTCAGCAGCAGATCTTCTTTGTTGCATTGACGATGCTGCTGAGCACAATCCGCTTGATGGGGTTGCTCTACCGCGAGCAGCGCGGTTTGGGGAATGTTGGCTTCGAGGGGCTTTCGATGCTGGTACTCTACATTGGTGCAGTAATATTGCTTGTGTTCAATGGCGGGCCATCATAGAACATTGTCCCTGAGTATAGATCCTAACCCTACCTCGCTTACCCAGACCTTCATATCATTCAGACGCGCTGGCCCGAACAGGGTGGCAAAGGCTACATCGGCGGCATCGGTGCCATACGCCAGCGCAATACGCCCGCCGCGTGGCTCGGTCTGGGTGGCATCGAAGGTGTACCAGCGACCGTTGCAGTAGGCCTCAAACCAGGCATGTTGATCCATCGGGTCAAGCTGATGCAGATACCCCACCACCATACGGGCCGGAATGCTCAGGCTGCGGCAGAGTGTGATGCCCAGATGGGCAAAGTCGCGGCACACGCCCACGCGCTGCTCCAGCGTATCGAGCGCCGATGATGAACTATTACTGGTGCCATACTGGTAGGTAATCTGCTGATTGATCCATTGGCGAATAGCCTCGACCTGATCATAGCCAGCGGCAACCTCAGCCGTGATTGCACGGGCCTGCTCGCTCATTGTGGGCAGGTCGGCGGGACAATAGCGACTGGGCAGCAAAAAATGCAGCGTATAATCGGGCAAGTCCTGTACCAGAGTCAGCGGCGCACCAGGAGCGGTATCAATCACATCTGCGACCTCGACGGTAAAACGGGCAACTATCTTGACATCACCTTCGGGTAGCATTACCCGCTGGCACAGGTTGCCGTAACGGTCGGTATATTCCACAGCAAACAACTCGGCACTGAATTCGTACTCCTGACGCGCTACCCACTGGCTCGCCCCACTGCGTGGACGGAGCATCAACATGGCCGGGGTTGGCGCTTCAACGTGGTAGGTCAGCATACAGCCAGCATCCAGACGCATACGTTTCTCCTATGAAAGCTATAGCGAGTAAACAGGCACGAAAAAAAGGAGAGGCGTGCATCCAGCCTCCCCTGTGTGTATTGCTGCAATGACGCATTACCGATCAAGCCGCTCGGTCGTTTCGATTGAGCGCATCATTGCAAAGCGCACAATGTGTGCCCCGATCCATGCAAAAATGTAGTACATAAAGATGCCAAAAAGCACACCAAATTCAAACGATGTTTCGCCCATGGTAGGCATAGCACTGAACAGCGTCTTGAAAGGCGCAGCAAAGGGCCATGTTAGTCCGAAAATAAAAATAACAAATGGGTTTTCAGGATTGGCCCCCAGCAATTGTAACAACAACCGGATGCCCAGAAAGATAGCAATCACGTTAACAACAAAATAAATACCTTTCTGCACGCGCCGTACCTGAATACGGCGGCGGTCGGTTAGCGAGATAACCGGCGGTGGCGCAATCATCAGGTCTTCTTCATCCATAATAATATGCGCTGGTTGTTCGGGCACCGCTACGGTTTCTTTACGCTGGTCAAGTGCTGGATCTTCTTCGTACCGTGGCACAATGCGCTCCTGCGGCACCACAGGCTGCTCTTCGTCTAGATCACCGGTCGGGCGCTTCTCGTACACTATCTTCCGACGGAGAAATTCATCATCACCGTGCGTGTCACGTACAACACGTGTATTGGCCATACTTGGTTCCTCCTGGTGAGCCAACTATTTCTCACGCTGCATCAACTGCTTGTAATGAGTCGAAAGCTCTAGATATATTCAGTAGTGTATTGCTACAACCTGCTCTATGGTATGCAAGTTGTATGCCAGCATGCCGCTGCATGGGTAGGCACACTTCTTGCTACTAATCTGACCGACTGGAACTGCCAAATTGTCTGGTCATAAGTTGTGCAAGTGCGTTGGGCAGCGTTTTGTGTACTAGAGCATGTTCTTTGCAGAACAAAAGGGCAGATCAAATTATACCTGCCCTTATCCTAAAACACTCCTTTATAGGAGGGAGGGAATCGTGTATTATAAAGATGTTAACGCCTGCGTCGTAGCACGACCCTGGCGACGAAGAGCATCGATTTGCTCAGATCACCAGGCCTAGCCGTCTTCGAGGGGTTCAAGCTGAGCCAGGTATACTTCGTGATCAACCTTTGCAATGACACGAGCACGCATCTGGTTAACATCACCAGTCTAGGTCAGCGTAGATGGATCGTACTGCCAGTTGATGGTCGCCATAGCGTTCTACTCCTTTGTAATATAAGTTTCTAAACTTCCTGTTTACTATTTAGCAAGATGTGTGCCAGACACCGCAGCATGAACCCGAAGTAACAACTATTTGCACTGATCTGTGGTAGACTATAAGCAAATCGCAAGTTTATAACAGGTAAAATATGGCAACTGCAGATATTTTTATAGACAGCACAATTCTGGTTGCTGATGACGAACCCGCCTTGCTCGATCTGTTTGAAGACATGTTGGGCGAGACAGGAGCACGGGTCATTCTGGCTCGTTCGGGTTCCGAAGCAATTGAAATCATAAATAAACAGGCGCTCGACCTCGCCATCCTCGATGTGCGGATGCCCGAACCGGGTGGATTGGCGCTGCTTAAACATCTCCGTGAAAAGAACATTGATATCCCTGTGTTGATCGTCACGGGGTTCAGTTCTTCATCCATCGCCATCGAGTCCACCCATCGGGGTGCATTCGATTACCTGACCAAGCCCTTTGATCTGGATATAGTGTTGCCAACCATTGAACGTGCTCTGGAGCATCGGCGCAAAGCGCAGAACGCTCAGAGTGCACCTGCCAGACCTACCACCCCCGACCCGCGTGATACTATCATCGGGCAGAGTACGGTGATGCAGCAGGTATACAAAATGATCGGGCGGGTTGCCGACAGCGATGCAACGGTGCTGATTACCGGCGAGTCGGGCACCGGCAAAGAACTGGTTGCCCATACTATTCACTCGACCTCGCCACGCCGCGATATGCCGTTTGTAGCAGTAAACTGTGCCGCTCTGACCGAGACGCTGCTGGAAACTGAGCTTTTTGGACACGAAAAAGGCGCTTTTACTGGCGCAACAGCCCGCCGCAAAGGACGCTTTGAACAGGCGCATACCGGAACTATCTTCCTCGATGAGATCGGCGAGATCAGCCCGGTGATGCAGAAGAAGCTGCTGCGGGTGTTGCAAGAAAAGAGCTTTGAGCGTGTAGGTGGTAACGTAACTATTACGGTGGATGTACGGGTGCTGGCCGCCACCAATCGGAACCTGTGGCAGGAGGTACTGGCGGGGCGCTTCCGCGAAGACCTGTACTACCGCCTGCATGTCATCAACCTGCACATGCCACCGCTACGCGAGCGCAAAGAAGACATACCCCTGCTAGCCGAACACTTTCTGAATCGTTTCCAGCAGCGCCACCACACGCCGCCGATTCGGCTGACCCAGGAGGCACGTGATGCACTGATGAATCATTCCTGGACGGGCAATGTACGGCAACTCGAAAATACTATCGAGCGTGCAGTGGTGCTCTCGCAGGATGGTCTGGTGACACCCGAACACCTGTTGCTTGATCAGCAGGCTGGCCCGGCAATGCTTGATGTTGCGGTAGCCGACCTGCTACGCCAGAACTACACGCTCGACAAACTGCTAAGCTTTACGCAGCAAGCCGCCTTCCGCATTGCGCTGCAACAGCACGATGGCAACTACGAGCTTGCAGCCCGCGCCTTGGGGGTGGATGTGGCGACGCTGAAAGCAGGGGTGTAACCATATGGAACTTTTTCTGGCACCCCAGCTTGAAACCCGTGTCACTCCGGCCCTGCTGACCCTGACCCAGATGCTCTCACTGCCGTCCATCGAATTGCAGCAACTTGTGCAGCAGGAACTGAGCGAAAACCCGGCGCTCGAAGAACTGGAGATGGAAGACGATATCGACCTGACCGACGAGGCTATTTTGCGTGTCCTTGAGCAACGCCTGGGTGATCTCAACCCGGCTGGCGATATGCTATCGGGTGGCGATGGCGAGGAAGAAATTGACCCGCTGTTGTTTGTTGCAGCCCCGCAAAGCCTGGGCGAACAACTCTTGCGCGACCTGCGCGCCAGCCTGCCCGAACGTGACCATGCTATTGCACGGTTGGTTGTGGAAAGCCTGGATGAGCACGGTTTCCTGATCGATGAACCAAGCGACCTTGCGGGCACGTTGCATGTTGACGAAACCCGTGTCACCAGCGTTATTACCAAGTTGCGCGAGATCGGCCCACCTGGTATCGCGACCCGCACCGTTCAGGAGTGTCTGCTGGCCCAGCTTGATCTGCTGATTGCCGAGGGGGTTGCGGTGCCACCCGATGCCCATATGATTGTGCGTGATCACCTGGATGATCTGGGAGCACGGCGTGACCGCCGCATCGCTCAGCACCTCAACATCAGCGAAGCAGCCATCGAAGTAGTGCGTGCTTTTGTGCAGCACCACTGCTACCCCTACCCGGCCCCGCTGCTGTCCCACAGCGGGCAGCGCACCCGCTATAGTCAGCCTGATGTTGCTATCTCGTTGCAGGATGACAGTACCTTCAAGGTAGAGGTGTTACACTCGCCACGTCGCCTGCTGCGGCTCAACCCGCTCTATCGTGAGATGATCCACCGGGGCAGCGAACTGAGCGAAGACGAACGCGAACATGTGCAGGAGTATCTAGCCCGCGCCCGTACCTTTCTGGCAACCCTGCGCCAGCGTGAGTCGACGTTACAGGTAATCAGTGAGGCAGTCGTGACCCATCAGGAAGGCTTCTTGCGGCATGGCGTGCGCCACCTGACCGCGCTAACCCGCGCCGAGATTGCCGCCGAGGTAGGTGTCCACGAGTCGACGGTTAGCCGTGCGACGGCCAACAAGGTAGCGTGGCTGCCCAGTGGTCGCTTGCTGCCATTCTCGGAGTTTTTTGCGGCGGCCCGTCCGGTACAGGATGTGCTGCGCGAACTGATCGAGCACGAAGACGACCCGCTGAGTGATAGTGAACTGGCGCGCATGCTCAGTGAGCGGGGCTATTCGGTGGCGCGGCGCACAGTGGCAAAGTACCGCGACCAGATGCAGATCCTGCCCTCGAAACTACGAACACGCCGCGTGCGGGTAGAGTAGGACGAGCTTTTCACCGTTGACCCTGCTGCGCCCTTTCTCGATGAGCAGCAGCCCCTGCCCCAACTTAGGCCTTGTATTGCTGCTGGTGCTGTGTTATACTGCCATTACACGAAACCGTGTAAGGATGTACCAGCAGCACGTCAGAGGTCGGGTGATGACAACAATGCAGCCTGCCAGACAGATCCACTGGCTGGGCTTTCCGGTGCGAGTGGTTGGTCAGCCAGCCCTACGTGCACACGACAGCCGCCGCCAGCACCCCAGCCTGAGTGTTGGTCTTGTGTACCTGCGTGATATTCTGCATTACCTGCAACGCACCGCTATTCGGTATTATCGATTGGCTCCGGCACTCCTGGCAGCCCGCACGCCGGCTACGGCGCTGCATCAGCTTGAGCAATGCCAGCCCGAACTGGCGGCGATTGCCGAGCAGGTACAGGCTCAGCCGGTACGCCTGACAATGCATCTGGAACAGCATATCGCCCTCGGTAGTCATCAGGCGGCAGTGGTTAGCCAGAGCCTCGCTGCGATTGAAACACGGGCCGCCCTGCTCGAACGGCTTGGTATGCAGGCCGAAGGTAGCCTCATCGTACACATTGGTGGCCCATCCAGCACCCCGGAGTCCCGCCGTGCCAGTCTGCGATTGTTTGCACAGCACTATACCAGCCTGTCGGCCTGCGCCCGCGCCCGCCTTGCGGTTGAGCACGATACCAGCGGCTTTAGCTTGGGCGATCTACTTGAACTGCATCAGCAGTGCGGTGTAGCGGTTGTTTTCGATTATCTACACTGGCGGCTCTACAACCCCGAAAATCTGCCGCTGGCACTGGCGTTGGGTCTGGCAGTTGCCACCTGGCAACCAGGCGTGCGCCCCGAAGTACACCTGAGCACGGCCCGGAGCGAAGCTCATCTGCACGGGTCGCGGGTAGTTGCACCCTACCCCGGACAGCACGCCGACTTTGTTGCCGTTCACGACTTGCTGCACCTGCTGGAAGCCGCACCCGGTCTGCCACCCTTCGATATTATGCTCGAATCAAAAGCCGGTGATCTGGCCGTCTTGCGAGCCCGCGCCGATCTTGCACGGGTTGCGCCGCATCTGGCGGCACGTGTCGGATAACTGCTCAGACGATAGCCAGCCGCTTGTTTATCGCTTTGCACTGATTACGCCCTGACCCTTGCCGTTTACCTATTACCCCGTCGCCTGCCCTGGCATAGTTCTTGCTTTTATTCTGGCAACGAACCGTGACCAATCCACCCCATACCGTGATCAAGTAACAATGCAGGGTGGTTGGTAGAAAACAAACTAGAAAAGGACTATGTACATGGATCAGAAGAAACTTGTCGATACACTGAACGATGTGATTGAGACATTGCAGGATGGGGTTGATGGGTATCGTCGCGCTGCGGAGGATGCCAAGAGTCCCGAACTGAAAACCCTGTTCCGTGCTTTTTGCCGACCAGCGGGCCGGCTTTTAAGAATGAGGTGCAGAGTGTGGTGGCCCGTTTCGGCGCAACCCCCGAAACCAGCGGTAGTATGGCCGCCAAAGTCCACCGTGGCTGGCTCGACCTGAAGAAGACCTTCGCCGAACGCAATGACGAAGCTATTCTGGAAGAGTGCGCGAACGGCGATGAGGTGGCCCTGCATACCTACGACAGCGCACTGGACAATACCGATCTGCCTGCCGATGTTCGCACCTTGCTCCAGGCGCAGCGCGTAGCGGTTCAGGAAGCCCACGACCGCGTTGAGGCACTCGAAGCACGCATGGACTAAACAGCCAGCGGTGCGCGTGTCTCTAGCGCTGCCCGATGATTGCATGATGGAAGAATCAGGCTGGTTATCATAATCAGCCTGCTTTGTACTCTCTTCAGCAAGGATATTAAAGATTGATAGGTACGCACACCAGGGGTATACACATATGAACAACAATGTAGTTCAATTTTTTAAGCAGGTGTTTCAGGAATGGAACCAGGATAAAGTGCCCCGTTTGGCAGCGGCACTGGCTTACTTTACTATCTTTTCGATAGCGCCATTTTTTATTATTGTGATTGCAATTGCGGGCTTTATCTTTGGACGCGAAGCTGCCACCGATCAGATTGTCGGTCAGCTACAAGGCTTGATGGGTACAGCAGGAGCCGAAGCAGTGCAGGGCATTATTCAGCGTGCCAACGAGCCACAGGGGGGCCTGGTGGCAACCGTGATTGGCCTGGTCACCCTGTTCATCGGGGCAACCGGCTTCTTCGGGCAGTTGCAAGATGCGCTGAACACTATCTGGCGGGTGCAGCCACGCCCCGACCTGGGCATTAAAAATATTATCTACAGCCGTGCTACATCATTTGTGGTAGTGCTAGGCGTGGGTTTTCTGCTGCTCATTACGCTTGTTTTAAGTACTGTACTCTCGGCTTTTGGTGATGTACTGGGGGGGTACCTGCCGGGTGGAGCCGGCGGATTGGCATTGCAACTGATCAACTTTGTCATTTCGTTTCTGGTAACAACGTTGCTCTTCGCAATGATTTACCGTCTGCTGCCTGATGCAAAAGTGGCCTGGAGCGACGTCTGGATCGGGGCTACGATTACTGCCCTGCTGTTTGCCATCGGGCGCTACCTGATCGGTTTTTATATCGGGAATAGCAACTTCACCGATACCTATGGCGCTTCCGGAGCCATTATCGTGGTGCTGATCTGGGTTTACTTTGCCAGCCTGATCTTGCTGCTGGGAGCCGAGTTTACCTTTGTGTATGCTCAGCGCTACGGCTCACAGATTGTGCCCAACGAGCACGCCGTCGCTATGACTGATGAAGACCTCGCCCAACAGGGTGCACCGCGCCACGAACAGTTGCAGCAGATTGTCGATAAGCAAGACCAGCGTAAGGCCCGCTCCGGGTGAGAGCAGTACCCGTGCCGCGAGGTTACTCATCCGCAGTCAATTATCTGGTGCTTCGTATAGCTCAATTAACCCATCGTACCAGTGCAATGGAATGTACCTCGGCTATGCGGTATCAACCTTACTGACCAGCACTTTATCGATGCGCCGTTCATCCATATCAACGACTTCCAAGCGCATCGCTTCAATAACCACAATATCACCAACGGCAGGAATACGCTCCAGTGCGTCGATAATCAAACTTGCTAACGATGAAAAGTTGAAATCTTCATCTTTCGATAGTGGCACCCCCAGAACCTGACAAACGCGATCATATGGTTCAAGCGCGTCAATCAACCATGAACCATCTTCGCGCTGCACATAGGCCCGGTCCTCATCGGTGTCATACTCATCACGAATATCTCCCACCAGCTCTTCCAGCAAGTCCTCAAGTGTCACCAGGCCAGTCACCTGTCCGTACTCACCAACGACCAGCGCCATATGTGCACCTTGCTGACGGAGTTGGGGCAAAACATCATCACCATGTGCGGACTCCACCACAAAAATGGCTGGTCGTAACAATTGGCGAATATCGGTCTGTGGGATTCCATCAACGATTGGCTTGAAAATATCGCGAATGTGCAGCACGCCCAGTACTTCATCCTGGGTCTCGCCCAAGACGGGGAGCCGCGAATAGCCACTGCTGAGGAAGGTGTTGATGATGTCGGGCAATGGGGTATCAACACGCACAGTTTCCATTTCGGTACGGGGCGTCATCATCGTATACAACGGACGGTCGGTAAACTGAAAGATACGCTGGATGAATTGGGCTTCGCCTGCCTCGACACTCCCACTTTCTGTTCCCTCACGGATCAGATAAACAATATCTTCCTGCGTAATGTTGCGTCCGTTGGCATTATCTTTGCCCAGGACACGCATAAGAAGACCGACCGACACTGTCAGCAATGCAACGAGGGGGCGTGCCACGAATGCCAGGGTGGTCATCACGGGCGCTGCAACGACGGCCAGTTGTTCCGCATTCTGGAGTGCTAAGCGCTTGGGTACCAGTTCCCCCACCACCAGTGACAGATACGTAATAGCTATCACCACAATGCCAAGGGCCAGCACTTCGGCATATGGTGCGATGGCGGGTATGTCCTGGAACCACACGGCGAGGCTATCGCCAATCCGCGCCCCACCAAAGGCAGCCGAAAAAGTCCCGATAAACGTAATACCAATCTGCACCGTTGCCAGAAAGCGATCCGGGTGCTGGGCCAGTTTGAGCGCTTGCGTTGCTGCGTTGTTTCCTTCATTCGCCATTGCTTCCAGGCGGCTTTGCCGCGATGAAACGATAGCAATTTCCGAACCAGCGAAGAAGCCATTTGCCAGTATTAAGATAAGAATAATGATAATCTCGCTACTTAATTCACCCAACATCAGTGTCCTCAGTTTTAAAGTATGCCACAGAGGGTTAACATGTGTTGCCATTGTAGCATCAAGTATAGGGATACAAACAATCACTAGTGGCAAGGTCTGGCAGCAGGCAAGCAACAGGATAGCAGCACGCCCTGCTAGGGCACACGTCCGGGCACACTGCGTGTGCCGCACCCAATACAACGCCCCCCGTCCCATCGTGGAACAGGGGGCAATCCAACGAGCGAATAGAATACGCACCTACCGGAATACGAGCGGCACGTACACCCGGCGAGTCTGCATAAGAACTTCATCCACAATGACCGGCCCCGCGACCAGATCCGCCAGTGGCGGGGCGCTCAGCACCTCGTCCCGTGCTGGCCCCTCGTCCATCAGTGCCGCCCCAGCGTGGGCACCGCGTTTGCCGCCGAGGTCGATGCAATCAGCGTGTCGGGAATCAACTCCGCCCCGCCTCAAGTTGCTGCTGCCCGAAGATGACTACCGTTCCTATGGGATGACCCTGCTGCCAAATGTGTTTGTCAATTTTACCCCGACCACCTGATTATGCATACCCTCTTCCCGAAAGCCGCCGACCGTACCGTTGTCGTGTGCGACTGGCTCGTTGAGCCGGAGGAAATAGCCAAACCGGACTTCGACCCGACCGATGCAGTAGCATTGTGTGATCTGGTTCATCGGCCCGACTGGGAAGCCAGCGAACTGACCCAGCACGGCATGACCTCGCGGGCCTACCAGCAGGGCGGGGTTTTTGTGCGAGTGAGCGCCACGGCCTTCAACGATTTTGTGCTGGAGCACCTGGCCTGAACCACACCCCACGCAGAGAGATTGTTATGTCTACACGAGCACAGATGTCATCATTGGCGTGCGCATTATCGGCATTGCACTGTTAGCATGGTTGGTGCCATAAAAATGGTCACGACATCGTGGTTGGTCGGTAGACGAGAATAAGCACGCCAGTCCTGGCCGGGGTTACCGATACGAGTTCGAGAGGCCGCGCTCGCCCATCTGACCGGAAAATGGTTTTGCCACCACCCAGCAGGATCGGCTGAAGCATAAGTCGGTACTCATCAACTAGGTCGTTTTCAACAAGCTGACGTGCCAGCCCGGAACTGCCATCACCTGGATGCTACCATTGCCACTAGTGGCCCGCAGCGAGCGGATGGCGGCGATAGCATCGGTGTCGCCCCCTAGCAGCGTCGTATTGTTCCAGCGTGCCGCCGCCTCGTCTGCCGATAGCGTGCGTGACACAACATACTTGGGGAGGGCGTTCATCCTATCCGCGAACGGGTCGCCGACACGCCCCGGCCACGCACTGGCCATCACCTCCCAGGTGCGCCGCCCGAAGAGCAGCGCCTCGGTGTCTTCCAATGCTGCATCGATAGCTGTGCCCATCACGTCAAGATCGAAGAACGGCATCGACCAGCCACCATTCTGGAATCCACCGTCGGTGTCCTCTTCTGCACCACCCGGCGCTTGCACCACACCATCAAGACTGATAAAGTCACTGAGCATGATTCGCATGTTGATTTCCTCCATTGTAAGATACCGGCCTCGCGTTTGCCTCTAGCAGCGCCGCTGACGGGGTTGCGCCTTTCAACGACAAAGCAGCACGAGCACAACCAGTCCCTACTGAAGACAGAATTCGTTACCTTCAGGATCCTGCATTACAATCCAGTACTCGCCATGCTGCTCAACGGCACGCACCTGGCTCGCGCCTGATAACAGCAACCGTTCGGCGGCGGCATCCACGCAGGCGCGGCGGGTTGCGTGGTCGGTTATTCCCGCGCCCACATTGACATCGAGGTGGACCCGGTTCTTGACCATTTTGGGTTCCGGGACGTGCTGGAAGAAAATACGCGGCCCATGTCCTGCCGAGTCGATAATGGCGCTGACGCGGGGCCACGCTTCCTCAGGGATGCCCTGAGCAGTCATAAATGCTTCCCAACTGGCAAACCCCGCCGGCGGTGGCTGTACCTGATAGCCTAGGACATCCGCCCAGAATGTTGCCAATCGATTCGGGTCGGTGCAATCAAAGGTAATCTGAACTGATGTTGCCATCATACATATCCTTTCACTCGTAAGCACAACACACCTCGCTATCTTTCTACTGTACCAAACACTGGACGTGTCGTTTTGTCTATCCGTGCGCATCGAGCGGCGAATATCAGCAGGAGCAACGCCCGATAACGCACGAACAGACAAAATGCCAGCAGCGGACAGGGGGCTTCTTCCTTGTGGTCGGGATATTCAGTGCAGGTATCAAAATGACTACAACATCACCAACGTCCGAGCAAGACAAACGGCGACCAGAAAAACGGGTGTGGATATACGCGCAAAAGCTCACACTGGGCTGCCTGCAACGCTGCCGCCGGTCGGTTACCGCTACACAGGTGTTGATAAAAGCGGGTCATCAGGCGGGCCGTGGTTGCATCGTCCACCGTCCACAGGCTCACCACAATCGATGGAGCACCGGCAAAGAAAAACCCGCGTGCCAGACCAATCAACTCATCGCCCGGTGCAATCTCATTAATCCCTGTTTCACACGCACTCAATGTAATAAGCTGGCACTGCTGCAACGGCAGGCTATAGGCATCCTGCACCGTCAGCCAGTCATCGCTTAGCCGCAGCGCCGAAAAGAGCGGGTTGTCTGGTCGAAACTGCCCGTGACACGCCAGATGGATCACATCAGCAGTGGGGGCATGCTCACGCAGGTTGGGCAGGGTGGCCTGCTCATCCAGCAGGGTTGTCTTTGCGGGAAAGAGCATTGACACATCAAGCACTTCGTCACGCACACGCGGTGCACGGTCATCGGGCACGCCCACCAGCAAGGCGTGCTGCAACTGGCCTGTAGGTCGGTGTAGGCAGTGCTGCAACACGCCCGCGCTCGGTGCGGTGCATAGCTCAAACTGTTCAATCAGATAACGCTCGCCATCGTACAATGCTGGAAAAGGCACATAATGCAGGGCGCGATGTGGCACCAGTACCAGCCGTCGGGCCGCGATATGGGGCAACACAGGCCGTACCAGTCGGTCATACAGGTGCGCCCAGGTATCGCTGTGCGCG
>JAAUSQ010000376.1 GCA_012033195.1 Chloroflexaceae bacterium | reverse complement strand
AGCATCAAAAAAATTCATCGCCGGACTACCGATAAAACCCGCCACAAACGTGTTGGCTGGCGCGTCATAGAGCATCTGCGGTGTATCTATCTGCTGAAGGATGCCATTCGAAAGCACTGCGATCCGCGTCCCCATCGTCATCGCCTCAGTCTGGTCGTGGGTAACGTAGATAAATGTTGTCTTGAGCCGCTGGTGCAGTTTGCTAATCTCAGCACGCGTCTGCACCCGCAGACGTGCATCGAGGTTAGAGAGTGGTTCATCCATCAAAAACACCGCCGGGTTACGAACAAGTGCCCGCCCCAGTGCCACCCGCTGCCGCTGCCCACCCGACAACGCCCGCGGCTTACGCTCAAGCAAGTGACCGATGCCCAACACGTCAGCTGCTTCACGCACGCGTGCATCTATCACTTGCTTTGGTTCTTTCCGCAGCTTCAGCGCAAACGCCATATTATCATACACACTCATATGCGGATAAAGCGCATAGCTCTGGAAGACCATCGCAATATCGCGGTCTCTAGGGGGAAGATCATTCACCACCCGATCACCAATATATATCTGCCCCTCAGTCACATCCTCCAAACCAGCCAAGCAACGCAACGCCGTAGATTTGCCACAGCCAGATGGCCCTACCAAAACCAAGAACTCTTGATCATTCACAGTAAGATGCACGTCGTCAAGAACCGTCACATCGCCAAACCGCTTCGTCACATGCTCATAGATAATACGTGCCATAGCCCACTTTGTCCTATTCTAGCAACACCGAGCCAACAAGAAACCAGCGATGAGCACTGATACACAGATATTTCATCCTGTCCGCGATTCACCCCTCATCTCATCCACAATCCTCGCCACCTCAGTCGTCAACCCACCAAGAGCCACCACCAACTCTTGCACCATCGCCCCATCCAGCTCATCTAAGCGCGGCCGCGCACGTTGCAACCCAGTATGGGTACGCTGCACCGACTCAAGCAGCGGCATCAGCCAGCGTGGTCGCGGCGAAGGTTCGTCCGGTGCCGCAGCACGCTTCGCCTGCTCAACCAGCTGCGTCACCTGCGCCTTGCCAATGCTGGCAGCCACTGGCAGTTGATACGAACGGTCAGCACCCACATCACCCTCTGCACCTGTCCCAGTGTCTCGCCTTCTTGCATGCGCCTGAACAGTGCGCCTCACCTGATCAACAATCTCATTCACAATCGTCGTCCCCTGATCAGCAGACAACGACCCATCACGCAACGCCGTATGCAAGGGACGTATCTGCGTCTCAGCAGCACGCACATACGCCAGCAATTGCTGCTGTTCTGGTGCAAACACTGTTAGACGCATCAACTGCTTCCGCCGCGCCTCGCTCAACCCAAAGCGTTGTTCAACCACCTCCCACGGCGCATCACCAAGCCGTTGCTTCATCCGCTCTAGTGCCCAGGCACGCTCCATATCGCAAAATTCTGCCCGCTTCTCGTTTTCCGTATACTGCAAATCTATCAAATCTTCTGGCGATGGCGGCTCAATCACAATCGCATCGAGCGTCTCCTTGCCCACCAGCACCGCCGCCGTCCACCGCCGATGCCCCACCGCAATGAGGTAGCGAGCCTGTGGGTATATCAGGCTGGCACCAGGATAAACGACAATCGGCTGAATCTGCCGCTGCACAAGCGAACGCCCAAGCGTCAGCAACTCCTCAATCAGCACCGCCTCCTCATGCAGCCATCCCTCATCCGAGCGTAACTCCTCTGGCAACGGCAACCGCCGCGGCTGGCGCAACTCCGGGCGCAGCTCCGGCGCAATCGTCGCAACCGGTAGCTGCTCAACCACCCGCCCAGAAGTCAGCCGATCAAGCACCGTCTTGCCCAAAAAGTGCGCCCGTGCAGTACGGCTCTCATCTGCCATAGGGTACTCAATCGGCGGCTCGCGCACCATATCAGGCTCCTGTGCGAGCCGTTCGCGCAGCGCAGCCGCACGTTTATTGTCGCGTGGCATACACCAATACCTTTCTACAAAAACGTCATCAGGCGCAAAAACGCTTCAAACGCGCCAAACACAATCTTACGCAAGCGCCAGCATCTCCTCCGCAAGCTGGCGAAACAACCTGCGAACCTCTGGTGCATCACCGCCCGTATAGCGAAACACACTCTGGCGAAAACCAGACGACTCACGGATAGACGCACGCACAGGAATAATCGTATGCAGCAACTGCCCCCCATAGCGCGTCCGCAACATATCATCATACACCTCATCAACCGCACTGCGCGGGGCATAGCGGTTGCGGAGAACCGACACATCCGGCAACAACGGATTAACCTGTTGAGCATAGCGCACCGATGTTGTCAAATCAGCCAGTGCTTGCATCACCAAATCCTCCGGCTGCACCGGTGCTAGGCAGCGCGTCGCCGCCACCAGTGCCGTCGCCAGAATGGGGCTACGCGCCGGCGGCAAATCACACACCACCGTATCATACAGGGCAGCCCCAACATTGCCCCCCGGCACAAGCTGTGCCACCGCCGCTCGCAGCGTAAAGAGACCATTGTTGGGTGCGCTGGCAAGGGCAATCGGCAACCCGGCCATCTCTGCATGCGCCGGCACGACCATCACCCCCTCATCCGTCGCAACCGCACACTCCGCCGGCGAGCGTCCGCGGATAATACCAAGAATGCTGCTATCCAGGTGGATAGCGTTTCGGGGTCAACACCCAACCAGCGGCTCGCATGCCCCTGAGCATCTAGATCAATCAGCAACACCCGCTGCCCCTGTTGCACAAGAGCGACAGCCAGATTGACAGCAATAGAGCTTTTGCCCGTGCCGCCTTTTTCAAGCGAAATTGCATACACGTTCATATATAGTTCCTACGAAACGATGAAACGACGAAACGATGAAACAACGAAACGATGAAACGACGAAACGATGAAACGATGAAACGACGAAACGATGAAACGACGAAACGACGAAACGACGAAACGACGATGTCAAACACACATCCAGTACCACCACTAGTTATGGGGGGGGTAATGATTACCCCCATGGAACTGTTCACAAGTGGGGCAGTCGTTTTTGGGGCTTCGCCCCACGCCCGGCTTTATTTCACGAATGTGAACAAGTACATCCAGTACCACCACTAGTTATGGGGGGGGGTAATGATTACCCCCATTGGCTTGAAGCCAGGATGTATTTGCTGCCAGCAGGCGAGGCATGTGAACTGCGTTCCCCACGCTCCACGCTTTGCAAAACGGCACTACGCTTCAACTGATGTATAGAGAGGGGTAATGATTACCCCCAGGATGCACGCATGCGCCTGTGTTCCAAACAAGAGAAAGTATAGCATATGTTTGGAGGGAATTGCGTTAGTGAATGGAGGAATGGAAGTGTGCAAAGCGGGAAAACGGGAAAGCGGGAAAGCGGTGAAATATGCGCGATGATCCAAAATTCAAAATCCAACGTGCTTTAACGCTTGAACGCCTCGGCATACAACGTCGCCAGACGTGGGCGAACAACATCGAGCATTAGCACACCACCAACGCCAAACACCAAGCCAGCAACGAATCCGAGGATAATATTTTTCACCAGTATGCGAAATATGCGTGGCGGCGACACAGTCGTCCCAATATAA
>JAAUSQ010000375.1 GCA_012033195.1 Chloroflexaceae bacterium | reverse complement strand
GGCAGTATCTCCATCGGGAACTCCTCTCTTGAATGCCGACAACATCCGAAGGTGCCGCGAAGCCGGTGCTCGTGCTATGTCGTTGAGCGTGGATGGCTCGAATGCTCAGATTCATGATGATTTTCGGCGCGTTCCCGGTGTGTTTGACCGCACCATTGAGGGATGGAAGGCTGCGCGTGAGATTGGGATGAAAGTTCAAATCAATACCACTGTCACTCGCTACAATCTATATGACATCCCCAACATTTTCAAACTAGCCTACGATATTGGAGCGATGACGTGGGCACTCTTCTTCCTCGTGCCAACCGGGCGAGCTATGCAGGAAGATGAAATACCCCCAGAAGATTTTGAATCGGTGATGAACTTCCTCTATGATGCATCAAAATATATCAGTGCAAAACGGTTGAAGGCCATCACTACAAGCGTATTGTTGTGCAACGTGCGACATTAGAGGAGAAGGGTATTCCGATTGAAGAGCACATGCAATTAAACGATACCTACTATAAGCTCAAGGACCACCTGGAGCAGATTGTCAAAGAAAATAACCTGCCCCCGCCAGCCAATCGCATTCGTCGCCCTCCGATGCATGTCAATTCAGGCAACGGGTTTATCTTTATCTCGCAGACAGGCCAGGTGCGTCCCTGTGGGTATTTGCCGTTGCCGGTGGGCAATGTTCGTGAAACATCACTCGTCAATATCTACCGCGATAACCCGACGTTGCAGTCGTTGCGAGATCGTTCGGCTCTCAAGGGACGTTGCGGCGAGTGTGAGTTCTATTCGCTATGCAGCGGTTCGCGTTCTCGCGCATATGCGTTGACAGGCGATCCTCTTGAAGAGGAAGAGTATTGTATCTATCATCCGGGGACATTCCCGTTCACAGATGAGGCATTTGCTCTATCAGGCATTGAAGCGTAATACGTCAAAAGGGGTGAGGCACTAGCCCCACCCCTTTCTCTATGCCACTGGTTTCCTCATCTGATTGGTTCATTCCCTTACGAGCTAGACAGTGTGATTGGCCCTACCACCTTACATCCGTGCAATGCACCTGCCTCTTAACATAGACATAATTTGACCCACCCCCAGAACCAACTCCATCAGGATACACCAGACGTGACATCACAGAAAATTTATTGTTGCGACTGCATTTGCGCCTGAGCCATCAGTTTAGAAAGACCGAGCATGTTAATCTGTTCTTCTTCTATGATTCTCTCGGTTTTATAGCGCACAGTCCTATTTTGATGCGTGTCGAATTTCTTTATCAACCGTGATACTCTGGCACTCAGGATTGTATCTTTGCGTACAGATTCAAGAATAGTGTAGAGTTCGTCCTGTATTTCGGCAACCTGTGCTATAGACAGGGTGACAATGCGATCTTCAATCATTGAACCTTCTCCAAACACTGTTTTCTCCTTTGTGAGTGTACACATCTCCGTGTTTTTTTTCTATAAAAAACCTCTCTGCTTCTATTGTACCCTGCATATGTACGAAAATCAATAGGACAAAGGTACAATAAGGGAATGGTCCCCCTTGTATATTCTATGCAAGGAGCATCATGCTCGGACCACGATGATGGTCATATCATCGTGTTGCTCCGCATTGCCAACAAACATCGTAAGCTCGGCCTGGAGATGGTTGAGCATTTCTGCTGCACTGGTGTGTGGGCCTGCCTCAATACATTGCACCAACTGATCAAAGCTAAAGATATGATGATGGGGGGCGGGAGATGTTGCCTCAATAACACCGTCGCTGGTGAGTATGATCATATCACCCGGCTTCAATGCCAGGGACATCTCAGGGTAATACACCGGCAGTTCTGATGGACAGCCCAGCGGCAACCCACCAACATCGAGCCAGTGCGTACTACCATCAACTTTCCTGATAATTGGAGGCACGCATCCTGCGTTTGCCATACACACAATCGTGGTATCTGGTTGATCAACGGTTTTTGTTAGCTCCACATAGGCAAAGGCACAGTTCTGGATTGTCGTCTTTGTATAGGTTGCAATACCGCGTGATAACTCGTTCAACATGTCGCTAACAGATTGTTCTCGTTGCAGCGAGTATATGCGAGTTATGATGGTTTGAATGGTTGCCAGACTGACAGACATAAGAAATGCTGCCGGCATCCCTTTACCCGTGACATCACCAATGGCAAGAGCAAAACGTTTCTCTGTTTCCTGCGCGGTAAGTATCTGGTACATATAGAAATCGCCACCAACTTCGCGGGCGGGTTGGGCATAGCACACAATATCAAACTCAGGCCAATCGGGTGATGGCGGAGGCAACAGACGGTGCTGAAAATTCTGCGCCAGAGTCAGCTCGTGTTCGATTGCAGCGAGACGGAGCCGTTTGTGTTCAGCCTGTTTTTGTTCGGTAATATCACGGATGATGCCATTATACTCTTTTGGCGTGCCATCGCTGGCATAGCGTACATTTGCTGTAATCAGGCATTCTAGGTAAGCACCGTCCTTTCGGCGGAGCCGCACAGGATAATCACGCACCATGCCTTGCGATTCAAGTGTACGAATAAACGATTGCCGATCTGCCGGGTTTGCATACAAATTCTCTGCATGGGTTGATTCTACCTCTTGTTGCGTGTATCCAAACAAGTGCAGACCGGCCGGATTCATCGCAACAAATCGTCCCCCCGGCGTGGTGACAAAGATAACATCACGGCTATCTTCAAACAACGCGCGATATTTGTGTTCGCTGGCTTCGAGATGGGCATACAGCCGCGCATTTTCAAGAGAAATAACTGCTTGAGACGATAGCACATGGAGGAGCGTGAGGCGGTCGGTTGTAAAGACTCCTGTGGTTAGCGTGTTTTCCAAGTAGAGAATGCCTATCATTCGTGCCTGGTTGAAGAGTGGCGTGCAAAGCACAGATAATGGCTTGCGGGCAAGAATGTAGGGGTCTTGTGTGAAGTCTCCATGTTGCAACGCATTATGTACAACAATGTTTTGAGCCGTTCGTGTCACATATGCAATCATTGTAAGTGGAAGATATGATGTTGGTGGGAGTATCTCGACTAGATGTGGTTGTGGTGGTATGTTGTAATCATGCCCGATTGTACCCTCTGCTTCGACATACCACGCACCGTCACGTTCAAGAATAAGCACGCCGCGTTCAGCCCCCGCATTTTCTATCAGAATGTGCATAACATTCGAGAGTAATTTGTCTCGCACAATCTGGCCCGATATGGTCTGAGAGGCTTTGATAAAACTCGCTACATCAAGCGTTGATGATGATGTTTTAGGTTGTGTTATCTCAGGGGTTGTCCCTGAGAAGGGATTGGTGAGAGATGACTCGTGCAGCTTTGTCTTGGCGTGTTCACGCTCAAAGTAATCGGCATAATAGGCGGCCATCTCGTGGAGTTTGCAGTCGCTCCCCACGTTTGATACATCTGGTAGGCGTGCCGCAAGCAGATGGTTGCATACGAGAGATTGCCCCGATAGAGATACAATTGTCCGGCACACTCGCTTGCCAGTGCCACATCGTTGATAAATCCGTTATCCTGGGCGTGGTCTATTGCGGCATCGTAGTATTCGCGGGCTGCCCCATAGTTACCTTCAACCCAGGCTCGTTCTGCCTCAACCAGCTCGTACC
>JAAUSQ010000374.1 GCA_012033195.1 Chloroflexaceae bacterium | reverse complement strand
CGAAGGGCATGCGCTTCGCCGCCATCACGCCAAGGATGCGCACGGGCTGGCCGGCGGTCATGGCGAAGGCCTCGCCGATATTGCTGGTGGTGCCGGAAATCTGCCCGCCCAGCATGTTGGTCACCGCCACCGAGGTGCCGCGGAACGGCACATTGGTGAAGGTCACACCCGCGGCCTGTTCCAGCAGCAGCATGGCGACGTGGCCTGAACTGCCGATGCCGGCCGAGCCCAGCGTGATGCCGCCAGGCTGCGCCTTGGCCGCCGCAACCAGGTCGGCGATCGAGCGGACGGGGGATCGGTCCAGCACGATGATGCTGGCCGGATCCTCGACCACGCCGGCGATGAAATCGAAACTGTCCAGGGTGAAGCGGGCACGCCGCTCGATCGGGATGGTGACAACGCCCGGCGTGTTGATGACGCCGATCGTGTAGCCGTCGGGCCGGGCCTCGGCCACGGCGGTCATGCCGATCTCGCCGCCCGCGCCGGTGCGGTTTTCCACGACCACGGTCTGGCCCAGCGCACGTTCCAGGAATTTCGCCACGGTGCGTCCGGTGATGTCGGTGCCGCCGCCCGCGGAAAACGGCACGATCAGGGTAATGGGCCGATCGGGAAAGGCGTTCGCGGCGGTGGCCGGGAAAAGCAGCGCCAGGGCTGCCAGCAGGGTGCGCATGCGGGGATCGTCTCCGGGAAGTGAGGGTGTGCCGTGCGATTGTCGTTGTTGCCGCCACAATCGCGCCCCGCGCGCGCGGCATCAAGCGGGCGCAATGCAGGCTTCACTGTCGATCACCCTTGGCGCCGCGATGCTGCTGTGGCCGGCGCTGTACAATGGCTGGCCGCTGGTGTTCAGCGATACCGGCGCCTTCATGTTCGCCGTGCTGGAACGCTGGCCGCAATGGGACAAGCCGATTGCCTATGCGCTGTTCCTGCATGCGACATCGTGGCGGATCACCTATTGGGGCACGGCTTTCGCCCAGGTGCTGATCGTCTCGCATCTGGTCTGGCTGGCGTTGCGGGTGTTCGCCGTGGCGACGGTTGCGCGGCACCTGGCGTTGGTCGCGGGGCTGGCGGGTCTGACCGCCGCACCCTGGTTCGCGAGCCAGCTCATGCCGGATGTCCTGGCGCCGGTGCTTGTGCTGGCGGTGCTGCTGGCGGTGCTGCTGGCGGTGCTGCTAGCCTTTGCCCGTCTCGCCCTGACGCTGGTGCTGCCGGCACTGGTCGGGTTGGCGGTGGCGTGCTGGGGTCTGGCGCTGCTGGCGTGGCTGAGTATCGGCGGGTTGGCAGGGCCGCGCCCGTGGCAGGGGCGTGCAACCGCCGGAGCCAATCTATTGCCGCCTGCCCGCAGTGTAGGGGCAGTGCTGGCGCTGGTGCTGCTGGCTTTTGCGCTACGGGCTGGTGGGTTGCTGCACCCGCAGGCACGCCACAGCGATCACCTGCTGAATGCAAACAATGTGCTTGAGGTGGTACTTGGCAAGGTCTACTTCACCGAAGGATTGCCCGCCGAATCGGGAGGGGGACAGGCTCCCTACCCACCCGGCACCTATCTGCTGCTTGCACCGGCCCTCACTATGCTCATGTCCGACTTGCAGCGCCGGGTAGCACTGGTACAGTTGGGTGTGGCGCTGCTCGATAGTCTGGTAGTGGGCGGGCTATGGCTGGTGCTGCGGCGGGCCGGGTGTGGGCAGCGGGCGGCGTTGTTGGGGGCCGCGCTCTACCTTGTGCCTCCCCCAATGATGGCCTCATTATCCATTGGGGAATATGCCAATGTGGGCGGGCAGGCGCTGGCCCTGCCCGTGGTGGCGTTGCTGGCGCTTGCGCCGCTGCAACACATCGGGCGGGTGCGCTGGCTGCTGTTTGTGGTGCTGCTGTGTATGGCGTTGCTCGGACACCTGGGGGTGACCATTTCGCTGGTGGCATTACTGGCAGCAGTCTGGCTGCTAACCCTGCTACGGCGACAGGGGGCTACCCTGCTAGCACTGACGACAGGCGGTGTGCTGGCAGCGGCACTGATCGCACTGTTCTACTACTCAGCGCCGCCATTTGTCACTATCTATCAGCAGCGCCTTGCCGGAGCAACAGCCGTGGCAGCGGTGCCCGTTGCGCCCCTCCATGAGCGGCTCTTCGGGGTACTGAGCAGGCTGGTTGTGCCGGGTGGCTACCTGCTGCCGCTGCTGGTAGTGGCAGGACTGGCAGGCGCGTTACTGCTCTGGCATTATGGGCAGCAGGCCCGTCCCCTGGCGACGCTGGTCGCGGCGTGGTGGGGCGGTACTGTGTTGTCGTGGGGCTTGTTGCTGGTGGCACGACAGGGCGTGCGCTGGGAGCATTTCCTGTATCCTGCGCTCTGCCTGGGAGCCGGGCCACTGTTGGCGGTGCTGTGGCGGCGTGGGTGGGCCGGACGCACTGTAGCAGTAGGAATACTACTTCTGATCGTTGCTTATGGTATAGTGCGCTGGATTGTGCAGATTCGAGATTACTTACATTAGAAGCAGTTGATTTGACACTGCCAGGGATGCCTGCTACACTCGCCACACAATACTCTTGTTCGTGCTATTATAGAGGATAATCGGAGGCATACTCGTATTGTCGGCACAGGGTCAGCGGCCCGAGGTGGCATATGGCTGAACAGCAATCACGTCCACTCGAACACCTGCCACGCTCGCGGGGGCTGGCGAATACGACTATGCACTGGCTGATCGGTATGGCACTGCTGCTGCTTTTGCTGTTTGTGGGCACCGAGACGGCCCGCATGCAGTCGCAACTGGCGCAGACCGACCCGACGCCGATTGTGCCAACCAGTACCAGTACACCTATCCGAACGCTTCCCAACCACGCCGCACTGGTCGTACAACTTGGTGACGGAAGTGTTATCAGCGATTGTGTGGAGCTTGCCCTCAATCAGGACGGAGGCTACTCGCTGAATGGGCAGGCGTTTCTTGAAGCGTCCAGCATTGATGTTGATATCTTCAGCGATGGCTCTGTCTCCGATGTATGCCAGATTACGGTCGAAGGCTGTAACACCGATGCGGCAGAGGGTGAAACCGAGAGTTGCTACTGTCAGCGTCCCCAGCGCTGGAATGGCTTCTTGTACAACGGTGATTTGCAGCAGTGGGTATCAATTGATGATACAACAACCTTCCTGAATGAAGGGGTGGTCAATCCGAGGGACACTATTGGTTGGGCATGGGGCAACCCAGAAACGACTATCGATCCGTCGATTTACAGATTTAGCAGCGTATGCGCCGCGCCGCCGCCCACCAACACCCCGACAGCAACTCCTACCATCACGCCGACAGTGACAAACACGCCGACGATGACACCGCGTCCGGCAGATACTGATACACCTACGCCTATACCGCCGACCAGTACGCCGACAATCAATCGGCAGGTCGAAGCGCCGGCACCTGTGCAGCAGCCTGTTGAGGGCAACATCACGGCTACGCCGTTTCCAACCAATACGCCAATACCGACACCTATTCCGGCTCCAGTGTTTACTGATACTCCGATACCACCAACCGACACCCCTGTACCACCAACGGATACCCCCGTGCCACCAACGGCAGTACCGCCGACGCGCCGCCGCCACCAACGGCAGTACCGCCGACTGCACCGCC
>JAAUSQ010000373.1 GCA_012033195.1 Chloroflexaceae bacterium | reverse complement strand
GGGTTGCTCGTAAAGGTCGCGCGATCGCGGCGCTGCGACGGTGGCGGGTTGGTATATACACGCGGCAACGGCGGCAATTCGGGCGGCGCATCGCTGGAACGGCGCTGATTGCGCGGCAGAATAATGGTTTTTCCTGTATAGGCCTGCTGATCGTCAGGCGGTTGTGGCGTGCGGTCGCTCATGGGCAATTACTCTTTCATTCGCTCGAACATACTATCGTTTCTGGCAGTATTCAGTATAGCAGACGAAACCCTCACACGGCGATGATAACGGGCTGAATACTCTCTTGTATCTTGATGAATCGGCGTAGCGTGCTTACATTTTCTTAACAGCACACTCTTGTTTGCTAATACGACTGTTTGTAAAATAGAGTCCACGTATCCTTTTCGAAAACAGATAAGCTTATTAGCCATGAACAGCAGCATATCATCGCAGCATAGTATTCTATCTTCTGGTACAAGTCGGTTGCAGCATGGTGCCGATGTTTCGGTGCTTATTCCTAACTTACATTCGCCCGATCTGGGGCGGGTGCTGGCGGCACTGCGGGTACAGACCTTGCTGCCGCGTGAGGTGATTGTGATCGGGCAGGATCGGTATGGCTTTGCGGTTGAGGATGAACTGGTACGGGTGATTGCAACACCGCACCCGGTGCCGCCTGCGCTGGTGTTGAATGCAGCACTGAGCTATGCAAAGGGGGCGGTGTGTTGCCTGCTGGATGCCGATTGTGAGCCAACCCCCGGCTGGCTTGCTGCGCTGATGCAGCGCATAAACGAAGGGTATGCCGTCGTGGGCGGAGGCCTCGGCTTTCAGGAACAGAGCTACTGGCAGCGCTGCGATAATATTGCAAGCTGGGCCTGCCTGATGGCAAATGCACCCGCTGGACTGCGCCCGCATCTCTCATCGGGCAATATGGCAATCCGCCGTGATGTATTGCGGCAGGTGGGTAGCCACGACGAACGCTTCCGGATGGCTGGTGGCGAAGATACCGAACTCTGTTTTCGGCTGCGTTGGGCCGGGTACAAGCTGTTCTTCGAGCCGCGTGCCGTGGTCTACAACCATAGCGATAAGGACACGGCCCGCACAACCTGGCAGCATCTTTATCGACACGGCACCCAATGGCACGCCGCCGCCGCATCGCATCAGGCGATATTACCAGTGTCGTACTGGCAACATATCGCAACACGATGGCCTGCTATCGGTGTTGCACTGACACCCCTGGTGGCGCTGCGGGATATCTGCGAGATTTATGGCGCACAGCAGGGGCTGTTGCGCCAGCAACCTGAAACGCTGCCCGGTGTCTTCTGGGCGCGGACAGGCTGGTATATCGGGCGTGTAGCAACGATAGTGCAGCAACCCGAAGGGTGGGGCAGGCGGTAACGGGTGCGGGGCGTGGGCAACGCTGCCCCTCAGCCCCGGCTCTCACCCGCTGAAGCGGCACGCGGAGACAGCCCGTGCAGGTGGGCTTGGTACAACATAGCCGGGGACTTCAGCCCCCGGTACTATGTGATGCAGATGCGCTTCAGGCATTATCCATCTGCGATAGCTGAGGATGTTCACGCAGCAGCCAGTTGTACAGGCGGGCTACGCCCTCTTCGACACCAATCTGGGGCGACCAACCGAGCCGTTCGTGCGCCTTGCGAATATCGGAGATATACACCCGTTGATCGCCGGGTCGCCAGTCGCCATATGCAACAGCCGGTTGCTGGCCGGAAATGCGCTCAATCAATGGCCCGAACTCGCGCCAGATCGAGAGGGTATGCTCTGGCCCACCGCCAATGTTGAAGGCTTCGCCAGCAACGTGCTCGTGCTGCTGCCAGACTGTCCAGAACATGTTGATCAGGTCATCGATGAACAGCACATCACGCACCTGCTTGCCGTCGCCAAAAATAGTAATCGGGTTTCGTTTGAGGGCACTGATCACAAAATGGGCGACCCAGCCCTGGTCTTCGTTACCAAACTGACGCGGCCCATAGATGCACGACATCCGCAGCACCACGGTCGGAATGCCATAAATACGGGCATAGTCGAGCACATACTGATCGGCGCTGCCCTTCGAGCAACCATAGGGCGAGTGGAAGTCGAGTGGCTGTTCTTCCGAAATACCAGGGCGCTCATCGCCATACATATAGCGGGTTTCTTGCTCTACAATCGGGACATGGCGGGTAGCACCATAAACCTTGTTGGTTGAGGTGAGCACAATCAGGGGCGGCTTGCGCTGGCGACGGGCAGCTTCCAGCACGTTAATCGTCCCCAGGGCATTGATTTCAAAATCTTCGCGGGGATGGAGAACAGAATGAGTAACCGCTACCTGGCCGGCGGCATGGAAAATACCGTCTACACCGTGCACTGCGCTCTCGACTGCCGCTGCATCACGAATATCGCTGCGGATAATCGTCAGTTCCTCGTCGTATCCCAGGCTATGCAGCCAGAGATGGTTGACTTCACTGCCCGGACGCGCGAGGCTATCGAGCACACGGACACGAAATCCTTGCCGCAGGAAAAATGCGACCAGGTTGCTGCCGATAAATCCGCATCCCCCGGTAATCAGGATGGTCTGGGACAAAGTCGTTGCTCCTCTCTTGCTGCCGATGGGCTTTGAGACCGGTTGTATTGTGAGTAGCAGTATACTACATCTCCCTCTCGTCTGAGATAGGGCATACTATATTCTTTTGATTATGGATAGTAGTCTGAGAATATTCTGATAATTAGATGACAGATAACTGATAAATAGTACCATAGTACCGCTTACAACCGGGAACGAACCCGATACAATGGTACTACCAGCATTATTTATCTACCTGATTCTTAACCTGGTAGCCCTCGCGACGGCGGTACTACTATATTTCCACACACAAGCGTCTGAACCTATAGGAGGTTGATGTGAAGCCTTTCATGAAAAGTTTGTTCGTGGTGGGTGTCTTGTGCATAGGTTTACCGATCATACTTGGCCTGTTTGCGGGCACCGATCTGGCTCCGCCCTCGGTAGAGGCCCAGGAGTTAGCTTATGAACTGGTCATCGATGCAAATCAGGATGCATGGATCGAGTTTTTCAACTCATCGCAGAACTACGGCACCGACCGACAATTGATTGCGGGCGGGGAGTTTCCCCCTACTGGTGGTGATATCCCCAATGAGCAACGTATTCTGCTTGGGTTCGATTTCCAGCCAAGCAACCTGCCGCCGGGTGCAGTTATCGTCAGCGCCACGCTCGAACTTGAGCAAATTGGCTCAACCGGCGGACGTGTAGTAAATCTACAGCCCGATGCTATTTTTGCTCCCTGGGAAGAATTGACTGTCACCTGGAGCAATCAGCCTTCTGCCTTCAACCTGGGCGATGCGTCCGTTAGCGTCACAACAGTCAATAGTCTTAAGCAGTGGGATGTAACCAGTATTGTACAGAACTGGTCGATTGGGGAAATTGACAACTTTGGCATTATGGTGCGCCTTCCGCAGAATACTCAGTTTAACGGCACCCGTATCTTTGGTTCACGTGAAAATCTTCAAACTACTGTGCCACGCCTGAGAATTGGCTATACCAGCCCGGTACCCCCCACTGAGACTCCGACCACTGAGACTCCGACCGCGACCGTGACCGAAACGGCGACCGCGACTGTGACCGAAAC
>JAAUSQ010000372.1 GCA_012033195.1 Chloroflexaceae bacterium | reverse complement strand
AGACCGGGCCAGCGCTTTTCGGGTGGGACGGGCAGCGTATCGGTGACAACCAGTTCATTGATCGGCTGTCGCGCAGACGCTCGACCGCCGGCCCCACCAGCACCGGATGCACACAGCAGGCATAAATCTCGCGTGCGCCCTGCTCCACCAGCAGTTCGCCACCTGCACCATCGAGCCACCGGTTGCAATCTCGTCATCGGCCAGAATGCACGTTTTACCTTTGACATCACCAATCAGGTTGAGCACCTCGGTTGCCGTGGTTGCCACCCCATCGCGGCGGGGCGCGTGCTGCACACGGCGCTTTTCGGCAATTGCCAGCGGCACCTGCAGCGTTTCGGCCAGGTTGCGTGCACGCTTGGCAAAGCCCATATCGGGCGATACCACCACCACATCTTGCAGATTTTTATCGGCATAGTAGCGGGCCAGTAGTGTCAGGCCGCTCAGTTCATCGACAGGAATATTAAAAAAGCCCTGGATCTGTCCGGCGTGCAATTCCAGGGTAATCACCTGCTGCGCGCCCGCCGCCTCGATCATATCGGCCATCAAGCGTGCCGTAATCGGCACACGCGGCTGATCGCGCTTGTCGGTGCGCCCATAGGCATAGTACGGAACAACCGCAGTGAGCCGACCCGCCGAGGCCCGCTTGCAGGCATCCAGCATAATCAGCAGTTCCATAATGTTATCGCTGAGAGGCGAGGTGAGCGACTGCACCACAAACACATCTTTTTCGCGCACTGTTTCGTTGAGCCGCACAAAGATGTTCTCATTGACAAACTTGGTCACCGTGGCTGCTCCCAGTGGCACTCCAATGCGGTCGCAGATCGCCTGGGACAACTCGCGGTTGCCATTGCATGTAAAAATGCGAAGTTCATCAAAGCGACTCATCCTCAGGCTCCTTTCAACATATCAAGCAATTCATTGCGCTGGAAGCGTAGCCCAACCGGGAGATAACGTTCGGGTTCAAGCAGCAGGGGTTCATTGGCAACCAGCAGGCTCCGGATTGCGGGACGTTGCAGCATAATTGCGAGCAACTGGCTGATGTGCATCCGGACAAGGCGGGGGCTATTGCCCAGGCCGCTCCGCTGTGCAAAGCTGAGCGCAGTATCGGCGGTAGCAAATGCCAGCAGCACGCGGGGCCGCTCCAGTGGAGCGTCATCACCAATATTGATACCCCGCCCACCCACGCGGTAGACATAGAAGTTGGCGCGTGTTATATGCCCGTGCGCCAGCAACCGCACATTCAGCGTTTCGAGGGCTACCGCTGCCTGACGCGGATCGAAGCCCTGCTGCCGCACAATCTCTAAAAACACACTGTTACTGTAGGTTGGCACGGATCTGCGCTGCCAGTTCTGGTAGGGTTGCCGGGTCAGATTCACCGGGTTGCCATAAGCCAAGTGCTTTATCGTCCTGCCAGCGCGGAATAATATGGACGTGATAATGGAAGACAGTCTGTCCGGCAGCGGCACCATTATTCTGTAACACATTAAACCCATCGGGTTGCAGTGTTGCCATCAGTGCGCGGGCAACCCGCTGCACCGTCTGGGCCATTGCCGCAACCACATCGGGGGGCAGGTCGAGCAGTTGCGGATATTCTGTCTTGCAGATGACCAGCGTGTGCCCGCGTGATGCCGGGGCAATATCCATAAAGGCCAGCGTCAAATCATCCTCATACACCTTTGCGGCAGGGATTTCACCGCTGACAATCCGCGAAAAGATCGACGCCATATGTGCTCCTGCGCTCAGTAGTGTGCTGTCGTACCGATAGACCTGTGTGGTATATAACAGTTGCCTTGCTTCTCATTATAGCACAGCACACCTGTCACACATTAGATTTGCTCACCCGTGCCAGGCAATGTTTCGCTACTTACCGAGACACTCTCGCCGGTGCGGTAGCGCTGCATAAACAGCGTCAGCCCGACCATGCCAAGCAGCACGCCAAACCAGAGCGTGCAGAACCGGATAATGATTGTCGCAGCCGTAGCAACGCTCCCCGTCACGCCGACCAGCACAATCAGCAGGCCCGCACTGCTCGCCTCCGAGGTACCCAGACCACCGGGCAGAAACGACACCAACCCAAACAGCGTACTGGCAGCAAAGATAAAGGTTGCCTGTTGGAGCAGGAGCAGCGTCCCTTCAACGCCCAACCCCGTCAGTACATAATAAAACGCCAGACACTCGAAGCCCCACGAGACAATGCTGATCAGGGTGGAGACCAGCAGCACGCGCCAGTCAAGGAGTTGCGTGGTGCTGGCATAGATGGTAACAAGTTTTGGGCCGACCTTCTCGCCAAAGGGCAGGCTGGTCGAAATCCAGGCTAGCACCCGTTCGCACAGCGGGCGATATTGCAGGACGACAATGCCTGCCACACTGACCACCACCAGCACAATAAAAAACAGCCATGCTGGTGGGTAGAGCGTCAGGCCAAGCGCCATCAGGAAGAGCATCGCAAAGCCATCGGTCAGCCGCTCCACCAGTACTATCGGGGCCGAGGCGGTGACCGGCGTGCCATTGATGCGGCGCAACAGATACGCCTTGAATACTTCCCCAATCTTGCCTGGTGTGACTGACATTACCAGACCTGCCGTAAACAGCAATGCACTGTCGGCAGTGCTGACCCCCTGGCCAAGCTTGAGGCGGCGCAGGTAATATTCCCACTTCAGCCAGCGCAGCGCATAGTTCAGCACCGTAAAGCCTAGCACCAGTGGCAGGATCATCCACTGAAAATTGCTCAGACTGGTACCGACTGCCTGTACATCGCTGAGTAAGCTGAGGACGATGACAACGACGAGGCCAGAAGCGAGGGAGATAAGGAGTTTACTCTGCAGTTGTTTGAAAGACATAAAATAACGTTCCATATGATGATTGCATCAGCACAATCATTATACCGTGCCTGAAAATGTGATGCAACATTACTTTTGGTTGTACTGGGCTATAGAGACTGTTATAATGACTCTAGTTACAAGGTACAAGCGCCAATCACAGAGTAACACCACAATGAACCGTTTTCTCGTGCTCCTGGCTGGCCTGCTTCTTGGCATTGGCGTGCTGCCAGCCCACGCCACACCGCCCGCTCATACCCTACCAACCGAACCGCATCCCGATCATGCCGACACCCTCCTCATCAATCTTGCGCCGCCGCTTTCGCTCACTGCCGAAGCCCGACTCGCCGCTACCCTTCCCGAAGGGCGCTATCTTGAGTCGGCACTGGTAACACTCAACGCATACGCCGCCGAACCAATCAGCCCGGATGGACAGACCTACCTGCTGCATCTGCACTCGGCCACCGATGTACAGGCCGCCGCCGCACGCCTGACCGGAATACCCGGCGTGCGTTATGTCGAGCCAAACTACTATCGCAAAGCCCTGCGTGTCCCTAACGATGAAGCCGTAAACCAGCAGTGGGCGCTCACCAACATTCAAGCCTATGAAGCCTGGGACATCACCACCGGCGCTGAGATTGTCATTGCTGTGCTTGATACAGGCGTACGAGCCAGCCACCCCGACCTGCGCGGCAAGGTGCTGGCCGGCTTCAATGGACTCTCACAGACCGACCTGACCGACGACGACAACGGGCACGGCACGGCGGTTGCAGGACTGAATCGCCGCCAACACCGACAATGACAAAGGC
>JAAUSQ010000371.1 GCA_012033195.1 Chloroflexaceae bacterium | reverse complement strand
GCCAGTTGCAAACTCTGCACAATTTGCTGTGCCAGTTCTCCCCCGATATGTTTGCCAATATGCCCGCCGGGTAAGTTTCGTATCATTGACTTGTGCGAGAGCCTGGGCAGGCACCCAGACCTGGTCGTAGAGTATGCCAACTATCATCGCAAACAACGCAATACTTACGCCAACAATAACACTACGCACGATGAGTTGCTGCTGGTGCTCTTCGCGTTGCTTTTTCGTCGAGATACTATGCCGTTCGTCCTGCCCTGATTTTTCAACCTGCTGGGCAGGTACGCGTCGTGTAGGTTTCTGCTGGGCAGGTGTCCCTCGTCCTTTGTGCTGTTTATCTTTTGATGTATCTGCCATAATTCTTTTCGGTAATGCAATTAGAAAGGAATATCATCATCTCCAATATCAAGATTGAGGGGTGGGTACGTATCAGGTTCTTCATCACTTGTACGATAGAGTGAACGGGAAACGCCGATACTCCCATCCTCGTCATTCTCATCAGATGGATAACAATTCTCACGTTGGACATTGCGGTTTGAATCAAGGATGATCATATCATTCGCAACGATTTCGGTCTTATAGCGTGTATGCCCACTGAGATGATCTTCCCAGGAACGTGTTTGTAATCGCCCTTCGAGATACACCCGTGAATTTTTACCGAGATGTTGATTACAAATCTCAGCGAGTTTGTTCCATGTAACAACACTAAACCACTCTGTCTCTTCTCGTATATCTCCACTGCTATCTTTCCACTGGCGACAAGAAGCAACGCGGAATGTGGTTACAGGGCTTCCATTTGACGTATAGCGCATTTCAGGTTCTGTCCCCAAACGACCAATAATCATAACTTTATTTAAGTCTTTAGCCATACCACGACCTCATTTCCGCACACCAAACCATTACCCCAGACCCTATCTGGACACGCTGTTGTAAAAGGTACCGAGCAGGGGCTTCGCGTTGGTGCTTGTTTGGCCTTCGCCACAACAAGCACCAATATAGATGGGAAAGCCCCTTGCCTCGCTTTTCTACCCGGCAGCTGTTCGATTATCTTGACGTATCATCTTCGTTATACTCATCATCATAGGTACCATCATCTTCTGTGTCATAGTCATCAAGTTCATCATCTGGTACATCAGCGTCATCTTCATCAGGCTCTGCTTTATCATCTGTGCCTGCATCTATATCCTGAGCCGGGGCATCCAGATTTTTCTTATCAACTATCGTTATCAGATGACGAAGGATGGGGTCTGTCAATTTGATCGTTCGTTCGAGAGCTGCAACACCAGTTGCAGAGAGCATAAAATGCATCAAGATGTAGAAGCCTTCGGTAAAGCTACGCCGGCTAGCTTCACCACCGGCATAGGCACGAATGGGATAAGCCAATTTGCGGCGGCCCCATGGCGGACGATGGTTGATTGCGGTTACTTCACCATTTTCCCCTTCAATGACTCCCGTAATACGCTCAAGAATAGATGCAACTTCATCCTCATTGGAGTGCAGGGGACTGATAATAAACATGAGCTCGTAGCTACGTATGCGTTCTGACACGCAGTGGCCTCCTCTGGTTACATATAGCCCCGCTCGTTCCGATACCCTATGAGAGGGTTCGTGCGGCGGAGCAGAAAGTAGCTGCGGCGCAGGCCGAGTTGCAGAACGACGCCCGGATTGGTTGGTGCTGGTTGCCGATGCACAGGCCGCCGACAAATTCGCCGATGATGCACTGGTCGGCGCGCGCTCACAGGCCGAGGCGATCACCAAGCTGCGGGCGCAGGTCGATAAGGCCAGGCAACTCGCAACCGCCGAGGTGCAAAAAGTCGTGAACTTTGTCGGAGTGCATGGCGACGACATTGGCCCTGTCGGGCGCAAGCAGGTTGAAGCGGTGCAGATGGGTGTACAGCGGGCCTACGATATGCTCCAACAATCTGAACACGTCGAGGATATGGAGCGGCGGGCGCTGCTTGAACAGGCCTATGCCGCCTACCAGCAGCTTCAGACAGCGGCGGCGGGTGCATACCAGACGGCACAGGCCGATTTCCAGCGCCTTGAGCAACTGCGGCGCGAACTGAACAACGAATTGGCGCAGGCCCGTGCGGCGTTGGATGCGGCACGCAATGCGGTGAACCAGTATCGTGGTCTGGGTGGCAAAACAGTCACCGCAACCGCAGCCCGCATCGATGTGGCGCGGAAACGCTTCGACCGAATTCGCTTGCCGATTCGCGGCGAAGCTCAGATCAAGCGCACGATTGCCGAAGCCCAGGCGATTGAAACGGAAGCCCAGACGGTTCTACGCGAGTTGCAGACGGCGATCAGCCATGAGCAACAGCGCCGTGCCGGTGATTTCGTGACCGGTATGGTCGTTGGCTCGATTGTAAGTGGTCGGAGTAGTAACCGCGGCTGGGGCGGCAGTTCCCATTGGGGCGGCGGTAGCAGCGGCGGCGCGGGCCGAAGTTCCGGCGGCGCCGGTGAAGATCAGCGTATCCATATGGTGAGTGTATCACGCTTTATGGCACCATGCTTCGGCTGGTTTTTCGGATCCGCTCGCAGGCAATTTCGTTCGCGCCGGCATCGCGCTGAACGGTGTTTTTTCGCCGCAGTCGGTTTCTTATCGCTGCTATAATGATCACTCAGTGACACCGTAAGGCTGATAGTGGATTAACATAATGGAAGTGAGGTACGGGATGGCTGAGAGCGAAAGCGTGAAGGATCAGTCGGTCGGAGCATTTCTTGATGCGCTGGCCTCACGCGCGCCTACTCCCGGCGGCGGTAGTGTTGCCGCCCTCAGCGGGGCGATGGCCGCAGGCCTGTTGAGTATGGTTTGTAATTTGACGATCGGGAAGAAGCAGTTCGCCGAGTATGAGGACGAGATCCGTAGTATTATGGAGCGTTCCGAAGCGCTGCGGGCCGAGTTGCAACGGTTGGCCGAAGATGATATCGCCGTATTCGGGCGCCTTGCGGCCGCCTACAAATTGCCGCGTACCACCGATGCCGATGCGGCTTCGCGCCAGTCGGCCATTCAACAGGTAACGCGTCAGGCCTCCGATGTACCATTGCGGGTTGCCCAGGCTGCGGCTGCACTCTTGCCGCTCTGTACCGCCCTCGCCAGTCGCTGCGCCCGGCTGATTGTCAGCGACGTTGGGGTGGCGGCGGTGTTGTCCCGGGCAACGGTGCAGAGTGCGGTGATGAATATCGAGATCAACCTCGCCGGTCTTGAAGATCAGATCTATGTGCGCGAAACACGCGCTCAGATCGCCGATCTCTTGATCGGGTTGAATGAAGAGACCGACGGGGTGATTGCGTTGGTGCGCGATCGCATCAATGGGTAATGCTGTACAAAGGTAAAAGGCAAAGGGCACACGGTTGCTTTTTGCCTTTTGCTTTGACTATATCAGGAAGTTTCATGCCCGCGATATTACTGGATGGCAAGGCATTGGCCCAGGAGGTACGTGCTGCGGCCCGGCAAGAGATCGCCGATCTGACGGCTGAAATTGGCCGGCCGCCTACGTTGGCGGTGATTCAGGTGGCCGGCGATCCGGCCTCGACTCGCTATGTTCGGAGTATCGAGAAGTGCGTTCTGCCGCGCCGCGCGTTTTCGGCTCGATCTCTTGCCCGCCGAGGCAAGCAATGCCGATCTGCAGATGGTTATCGCCG
>JAAUSQ010000370.1 GCA_012033195.1 Chloroflexaceae bacterium | reverse complement strand
AATATACAATATTGCCTGGGGCGAAGCTCGCCTTCCCCTGCCCATTCCTCAGATTTATTCCTGGGCCTATGCACAGGAATGGTACAACGTTAGAAGATACGCACAAGAGGAACAAAACGACTCAATCAACATATACGGCATCTTGACCAGTTGCGTTGGCGTTCCCGAAAATGTTTGTCTTGTCGGTGATGAACGCAACTGGCAGGAAGTTGATATCGACCCGGAAACAGAGATATTGACACCTGAACAGGCATGGGAAGCAATGTATCAAATACACAATGCGCCTCGCTCACCAAGTAACGAATCAGTCACCTTACGTCCCGCACTGAACCAGGTTCTAATGACGATTTGATCTATCAAGGGGCGTCGGCTCCTGCTGCAGGGGCTAATTAAGGAGGGGTATCCATATGAACGTGTGGACCAACCAGACGTATCGAACCTCTGTGTTGCTCGCTATGATTATCACATACGCGGTTATATCAGGGGGCTGCACCATCGCAGATACGCAAGAACCAGCGGCAGCAGCGGTAGTACCTACACCAACATTTAGCGGATTGTATGAAACGTGGCCTGGAATGGATCCAACCAGACGTGCTGTTGCTGACCAGTACAATCAGACGATTGAAGCCGCTCTTGCAACACCTCAGGGACAGGTGCCCACGCCAATCTCGCAGCTCCAAACGACCATTTCCGATCCACTTCTGTCACCTGGCATCCATCCCGATTGCATTGATGGAACAGCCACGTCTTCAGCCATCATTGGTACAACGCAGAACTGCTGGACGGGATTCGTTAGCGATACCTACATCTTCGTTCGCGCCGGGGCTGCGATTTCTGATGTCCAGCAGGGGCGTATTCTTGTTGCTGTCTTCGCAGAAGATCAGTCAGGAATCGTTGAGCATTTTTTCTATGATACCCCGACGATGCATGGGGCTGTTGCAGTTCAAAGCTATGTCGAGCCGCAACTGACCGTGCAAGCAAGCGATGGAACCGCATTTGTGTTCAACCTCGCAACGCGAACATGGAACACGAGTGAACACACAGCGGTACCAGTATTCGCCACTCCTGACACGCTGCCGGTTCCTACTCCACAAGCGACACCACCGCCGAATCCAGCGAATGACTCAGAACATATTCTCTTTGCTTCGTGGCGCACACCACGCGAGAATATTTATCTCCTGCAAGGCTTCGACACCGACCCCAGACATCTCATTGATTCACCTGCACGCGAAATGTCTCCGGTTTGGTCACCGGATAGGCGCTCTGTTGCTTTCATCTCGGATAGGTATGGCGGTCCGGAAATACTTATCTTCAATATGGTGACAGAAGACATTCAGCGTCTGACCGCTACTCAATGGTTCAAATACAATCTTGCCTGGTCACCAGATGGCACCCGCATTGCCTTCGACAGTGGCATCAATCTGTATAGTATTGACCAGGAAGGCAACCTGATCAATGTAACCCAGAATCCCCGTGATGGCAATATTCAGGATAATGACGCGAGTTGGTCACCAGATGGCACCCGCATTGCCTTCACCTCCACCCGTGATGGCAACAAAGAGATTTACGTGATGCAGGCCGATGGCACCAACCCGATGCGTCTGACCACGCACCCGGAAGTCGATCATCACCCTGCCTGGGCACCGTCATGATACACACAGCCGCTGTGAAGAGTCCTGAGTAGCGAACTGGAAAAAGCAAAGCAATAACACTTGCAGAACACACGGATGCCTTCTTCGCTGACCTAGCACGGCAGGACCGCCCGAACACCGTCAGCGCCTATCGGTCTGACCTGACCCTAGCCGCACAGCATCTGACAATGCCCCTTGACCAGCATACAGCAAGAACGATGTCGTCACGTTCGTGTCCACTGGGGATGTGTCGGCAGCCACCAGTGCCCGTCGTGCCGCCAGTCTGAAACGGTTTTTCGTCTGGGCGGTGCAGCAGGGACTGTGTGCCACCAATCCCCTCGCCAGCTACCGAGGTCAGCACCACAGCCGACGCCGCTGTGCGCCCCATCCACAGCAGGCGCGACCTGGACGCGCTCGATGGGGCGATGCAGCAGGCTCCACAGCCATTCCGCCTCATCTTCACCATCCTGCGCGAAACCGGCATGCGGGTGGGTGAAGTCCTTGCACTCGATGTGGGTGATGTGCTGCTCGCACGGGGGCGAGAAGGATTGCGCATTCGTGCGCCGAAAAATGGCAACGAACGGATAGCCTTCCTGGGCAGCGACTTTACCCCCAGGAGCCTGCGTGGGTTGCGGGCCTGGCTGAAGAAGGTGCATGGACAACCACCCTATACCCCGCTCTTCTGCTCGAATCGGGGGACACGCCTGACCTATGCTGCCATCCACTACCAATGGGAGCAACTCTGCCAGCGGGCGGGATTGATGGAGGCAGATGGGACCCTCCGCTACACGATCCATCAGTTGCGGCATACACGCGGCAGTGAACTGGTGCAGCAGGGCCAGCGGTTGGAGATTGTGCAGCGTGTGTTGGGGCATTGCGACATTCGTTCGACGCAGGGCTATGCAGAACTGGATGATGTGCAGGTACGCGAGGCACTTACCATTGGTGCAAAATGAGGAGCGCAATCCCATTGGCATAACGAACTATTGTGGTTTAACCGGATTTTAACTGAGTTGCCCCTGGTGACACGAATGTTGGGTTTGGGCCTATTCACCCCAACATTCTGCCCAGTGTTCGTGTTCGCCGAGGCACTGCCCGACGGTGGTGGTTGCTGCTCCTCGCTCATTGTCTGCACCTCCTAATTTAATTTGTAGTTGCGTAATGTATCACAATTGCAAGCATAGTTACATATATGAGTTTAATTATGGGTAATACGTTCAAGAATAGATTGAGCCAGTTGTCTCGTTTTATTACTGGAGGATTCTTCATCGTGAATGTAGTATTCCAGTATATCAACTGCGATTCTAGTATCATCTTCTGTTAATCGGTCTTGTGCATGACGCTTTTCGACATAGTCCAGAATTTTCCGTCGAGTAACCCAGTATTTCGAATGCTTAAATTTGCACAATAACTCAATGCTTTCCTGTAAATCAGCTGAGATAATACTTTGAACAGCTAGTTTGCGTATCAACCAGTACGGATGATATGGAATGTTTGCAACAAGAAAAAGTTTAGGATGTGCAGTTCGGTGTTTTATAAGGAAGTCTACAGACCTTACTGCTTGCTCAGCAATGGTTTTTTTTCTGTCCTGCATGTTTAGGACTAACATATCATGAGGGTAATCAAGGAGTTTGTAATCGATAATGCTTCGCAAAACCCCTTCACGCATATTTTGACTAATGTCTTTTCCAAGTGCTGATAAAACACTATAATCGTGTTCACCAACTGTCAGGTATATCTCTAATGTTCTCAAGCGAATCTGAATCTCTTCAGTGCTGTTCAACAAGTATTCTTTTACTTCTTGTATACTATAGTCGCCATTTTGAACTAGTTCGAGGAATTGTTTCTTAGTCTTCGTGGTCATGTCATACTTGTAACGAGTAGGTTTTCGTATGATGTTGATCGTGCCCATATTCACCCCAACGACAATGCCCCAGTTATCGCCAGTGACGTTGGCGGTGCCGTGTACATCCTTCGGTGGTTGCTCCTGCTCGTCGCTCATGCGCATGCTCCGCATACTCGAAT
>JAAUSQ010000369.1 GCA_012033195.1 Chloroflexaceae bacterium | reverse complement strand
CGGGCCATGGTGAGAACGGCGTCGATGAGCGCGATGCGGCTGGCGGGCGAGCGATCGAGATCGATGCACCGTTCGTCGATCTTGATGACGTCGAGGGGGACCGCCCCGAGCAGGGCGAGCGAGGCCGAGCCGGCCCCGAAGTCGTCGATGGCGAGCTTGACGCCGCGTCGGCGGAGATGCCGCAGGAGTCGGAGACAGGCGATTCGGAGGCGGCGTCCGAGCCATGGCGACCGCGCCACCGCCCGAACGAACCGCGACGGCCCGCAATACCGGCCGTTCATCACGAAATTCGATGAGACGATGGGCGCAGAAGAACTGTGCGAGCAGGACGAGCTCGAGCGCCTGCGCGGCTATCTGGACAAACAGCTCGCCAATCTGCAGGGCGTCGTGGCGCGTCTGGCGAATCGGCTGCAACGGCGCCTGATGGCGCAACAGAATCGCGCTTGGGAATTCGATCTCGAGGAAGGAATCGCGTCGACCCCGCCCGGCTTGCGCGGTGATCGTCGATCCGCTGCATCCTTTGTCCTTCAAGCGGGAGAAGGACACCAACTTCCGCGACACGGTGGTCACGCTGTTGATCGACAATTCAGGATCGATGCGGGGACGGCCGATCACGGTCGCGGCGACCTGCGCCGATAAACACCTGCACACCGTTCAGGTCGGGCAGTTCGTCGGGAGCCAGCGGCACCATCGGGTGGAAGAGCACCGCCATCTTGAACGTCTGCGGGCGCAGCAGCAGGATACTGGCGGCAATGTTGGCCCCGTTTGAGTAGCCCACGGCCACAACCTGTGCCGGGTCGAAGGCGTATGCTTCGGCGGCGGTGGGCACAAAGTCGGCCAGTTCGTGCGTTCGGTAGCGCAGATCTTCCATATCGAACTTGCCCGGTGCCAGTCGACGGAAGAAACGATTTACGCCGCCGCCTTCGTCAATCTTGCCACGCGGACTGAGTAGCGCCGCACCCGGTAGCAACAGTTTGCCCAGGTCGATCAGGTCGTGCTCATCGCCGCCGGTGCCGTGCAGCAGCAGCAGGGTCGGCAGTCCATGTTGCTGTGCTGGCTCAAAGCGATGAATAAAATCAAGTTGGGTTGTCATCGTTTCTGGTTCCTTTCTTGTTACGACTGGTTCGGCACATCCAGCGGCAGCAGCGTGCGCTCCAGGCTCTCGCGGCGCGGCTCCAGCCAGGGCGGGAGCTTCAGTGTTGTGCCGAGCGTCTCGACCGGCTCATCAAATGCAAAGCCTGGATTGTCGGTGGCAATCTCGTACAGCACCCCACCCGGCTCACGGTAGTAGATCGAGTGGAAGTACTGACGGTCGCGCACTTCGGTCACCATCATGCCGTGCTGGATCAGATGGCGTCGCCACCTGGCCTGCTCATCGTCGTTGGGGGTGCGCCATGCAATATGATGCACCGACCCGACCGCAACGCGACCGAAGGGCAGATCGGGCCGTGCAATGACATCAACGATTGCACCGACGCCGCCTTCAGCGGTAACGTAGCGCGCCCGGTCGCCTTCAGTCGCAAGGTACCGAAAGCCCATCGCCTCGGTCAGCACCCGCACGCTCGCGTCTGCCTGCTGTACCGTTAGGGTCACAACATGTAACCCGCGAATAGCGTACGCGGCGGGCACCTCCGAACCTGTCCAGCCATGCATATTTGTAGCATCAGGATGGGTAACCAGTTCAACCAGCAGGCCCGCCGGATCATAAAACGAGAGTACCTGCTCGTTGAAGCGCTGCTCCGGGCCACCAAACGTGATGCCGGAGTCGGTCAGGCGCTGCTCCCAGTAGGCGACGGAAGCTTCGGGAATTGCCAGCGCAAACGCACTGACCTGCCCCGCCCCACGGGTGCCATGCGGCGCACCGGGCCACGGAAAGAACGTGACGATGCTGCCAGGGCTGCCGACCTCATCACCGAAGTACAGGTGATAGGTGTTCGGGTCGTCAAAGTTGACGGTGCGCTTGATCAGGCGCAGACCGAGCACACCCGCGTAAAAGTTGACGTTATCCTGTGGCTCATCAACGATGGCTGTAATATGATGCAGGCCAGCAAAATGCAATGACATTATGGTGCTCCTTTTTTGTTTAGCTCTAAACTTATACATCACAAAAAATAGTATTTGACCACCTACTCCAGCGCATGGTCCAGCTTGCGAAGCAGGGCCAGCAATTGCTGCTGCTCTTCGGGGCAGAGCGCTGCCATCAGGCGGGCGATAAGGTGCTCGTGTTCGGGCACCAGTACTTTTGCCAGTTCCTGCCCTGCTTCAGTCAGGTAGAGCAGGTTGGCGCGTCCCTCCTGGCAGCGCTGGATCAGGCTGTTCTGTTCCATCCGGCTAAGAAGCTGCGAGATGTTGCCCTTGGTGACCAGCAACTTATCGGCCAGTTCTTGCTGGCTGATGCCGCCTGCCGCGCCCACTTGGGCCAGCACATCAAACTGAGCCTGACTCAGCTCGAAGTTACGAAACTGCCGCGCTGATACAGCATTTATCTTGTTGTAGACGCGTGCGAGACGTATCCAGGCAAGCACCGCTGCCTGCCGTGTGCCGGGGCGTGCCCGGTTGATCGGTTCATTCATAGCAATAGTTTAGCGCTGAACTTTTAGTTTGTCAATATACATCATTCTAACACACGCTGCCTCAGAAAGCGCAGGTCGGCTATGTTGTCCCACACAACAAGCGGCCCGGCGCTTCAGCACCGGGCTGATGCACGAAGCCCTGTTGGGGCTGTTTGTTCCGTTCGCCACTGGCCGCTTGCCCCGCGCCTGCTATGCGTTGCGTCCAGCAACGAACTGTGCCGCAATTTCGGCAACGCGCTTGCCCTGATAGCGAGCCGCGTTCAGCGCGGTCTCATCCGGGTCGAGTTGCCCGTTGTTACTGATAAACGAAGTGCCATAGGGGGTGCCCGATGCAAACTGGATCGGGTCGCTGTAGCCAGGTGGCACGATGATGCAGCCCCAGTGGTAGAACGTGTTGTTCAGCGCCGTAAGCGTCGTTTCGTGCCCGCCGTGTTTGGTGGCAACAGTGGTGAACGACGAGACAATTTTGTTGTTGAGCTTGCCCTGTGCCCACAGCGGGCCAGTGGCATCAATGAATTCCTTAAGCTGGGCCGTCGGCAGACCGTAGCGCGTGGGTGTACCAAAAATCAGCGCATCCGACCATTCCAGGTCGTCGTGGCTGGCTTCGGGAATATCGGCCATTGTTGTGATGGTTGCGCCCCACTTCGGATTTTGCGCAATCGCCGATTCGGGCGCAAGTTCACGAACCTTTCGCATGCGTACTTCGGCCCCACCAGCGGCGGCACCATCGGCAATGGCACGCGCAAGCTGGAGGGTCGTTCCGGTCTGGCTATAAAAAATAACCGACAACTTGACAGTCATAGTGTACTCCTGTAGTGTTTCAGTCCTTAACGGTCATTATTAAGAACGTCTGTTTACAGCTAAACCATTCATCGCTAAACAGTATAGCACTAAACTATAACTTGTCAAGTATGCGCTCCCCCACCTGCGCGGGCCAGGTCCTAGCCCCACCGGGGCTGCGGGTATCGTCTGGTGCTTCGGCGTCGGCTACCGCAGGCGCTTGGCGCGGCGTACAGCACTACGATATATGCTGCTGAAACCAGCGCATCCGCGCTTCGGGTACGCCCGGAAACGTGTCGTGCTCACCGTAGCTATCTATGG
>JAAUSQ010000038.1 GCA_012033195.1 Chloroflexaceae bacterium | reverse complement strand
TAGCGGTGTAAATGCCGACCGCCGGGTAGGTGTGGCTGACGGTTGCGCCCGTCGCCGTCGTGCCGTCGCCCAGGCTCCAGGCATAAGTCACGTTGCTGCCCGTTGCAAGGCTGGCCGTCAGCGTTGTGGTTGCTCCCAGCGCAGTCGGGCCGTCGTTAGCCAGTTGCAGACCAGCAATTGCCTCATCCACAACTACCGTGGTGGTGGTGCTGACGGTACCGACGCTGTTGGTGGCCGTGACGATAGCGGTGTAAATGCCCACTGCCGGGTAGGTGTGGCTGACGGTTGCGCCCGTCGCCGTCGTGCCGTCGCCCAAGCTCCAGGTATAACTGGTATTGCTGCCCGTTGCAAGGCTGGCCGTCAGCGTTGTGGTTGCTCCCAGCGCAGTCGGGCCGTCGTTCGTTGCTTGCAGCGTGCTCACCGTTTCATCCACAATTACCGTGGTGGTGGTGCTGACGGTGCCGACGCTGTTGGTTGCCGTGACAATAGCGGTGTAAATGCCGACCGCCGGGTAGGTGTGGCTGACGGTTGCGCCCGTCGCCGTCGTGCCGTCGCCCAGGCTCCAGGCATAAGTCACGTTGCTGCCCGTTGCAAGGCTGGCCGTCAGCGTTGTAGTTGCACCCAGTGCAGTCGGGCCATCGTTTGTTGCTTGCAGCGTGCTGAGCGGTCGCTCAATGACCTGCAACTCATATGCTTCACCGACCGTAACATTACCCGCCCGGTCTTCCACCAGGACTTGCAACCGGAAGTTGCCCAGCACGGCCTCTTCCAGCACCGGGATAAATTGCCAGGTATTGCTGACGACCTGTGCGGATTGGACAACCGATGTACCATTGGGGGCGAAGACTTCGACCTGTACCGCAGCAACACCATACCCATCGCTAACCGTGCCGCTGATGACGGGTGTGCCTTCAACCGAGCCAGCCAGGTAATCCGAGACAAAGACAGTTGTAATCGGTTGCGTTGATGTTACCACCGGGAACACCGTATCAACAGTTGTGCTGATCCACGCGGTTGGCAGGCTGATGTTGCCCGCCGCATCGGTGGCACGCACTCGCACGGGCACCTCGTCGCCGTCAATCGGCGGCAAGTCCCACAGGAATGACCAGCGATAGTTGGTGGTGCCCGCAATCAGCGTGGGGGTCTCGGCGGGTAGCCATTCATTGGTTTCCAGACCAAGCTGTACCTCGACGTCGGTAATCGCGCCACCCAGGGGCAGTGGGTCGGTTGCCGTACCCAACAGCCGCACCAATCCGCCGCGCAGTGTGGCCGGCAGCGTGATTGACACGGTCGGGCTAATCGTATCAACCGTGAAATCGTAGCGCACGGGTGTACCGGTGTTATCGAAGGCATCCAGCGCCCGCACATCGATGCTGTAGGTACTCACCTGCGGCACGTTCAGCACCGCCTCCCAGAGCACTGTGCCGGTAATCGTCTGCCATGTTCCACCCTCCGGGCGCACCTGGACCGCCGCAACTCCGATACCCGTGCCATCGTCGGCACTGCCGACAATGCGCTGCAATCCTGGCTGTAGTGATAGGGTGGCAGGATCTTCCAGCGCAATCGTCGGAGCCGTACTATCGGTCGCATGCGTGCGGGTTGCGGTTGCCAGCGGACTGCCCGCCTGTTCGAGTTCAATACCAGTGCTGATTTGCGGAATACCTGTCAAATCGGCGACAAGGCGGGCCGTCACCGAGAACTGTGCAGTTTCGGCGGGGTCTACATCAGGCAGGTTGATCGTCCAGGTGTTTTCGCCCGCTGTACAGGCCGCAGCCGGTGAACAGGTGATGCCGGTAATGCTCTCGAACGAGAGGCCCGTGGCTGCGGTCAGGTTGACCTGTGCGCTGCTCAGGGTCTGGTTCGTTTCGTTGTTGGTGATGCTGATGCCGTATTCAATGAATGAGCCAGGGCCAACCAGGGCCTTGGTACCGGGTACGCTTCCTGTATTCAAGGTTGCATTCAGGGCGGTTGGTTGTCCATCGCCTGGATCATCGGTTGCACACAGGTCGCTCCAGATATAGGCCGCGTTCCAGGGGCCAGTCAGCGCATTGGTGGTTGGGAAGAGCGCAATTGGTGCGCCGTCGCTCAATTCGAGCGCGAGCAGTTGCACTGCACCACTCACGACCTGTGCCCCGAACGGCAGCCGGATCTCGGTGCCGCCGCCGTTGTTGCTATCGTGGGCAAACTCCCACGGCAGGCTGCTGGTAATCCACTGGCTGCCATCGTACTCGTACAGGGTGCCTGTGATCTCGTCTTCGATCACGATGGCATAATCGGCGGCAAAGGGTAGCGTGATTGCACCCGATAGTGCGCTGGTGCTGCCGCCGGTCTGTGTGTCGAGGTAAGCGATCAGTTCGCCATCGATTTGCCAGCGCGCACCCTGCCAACCAATATAGAAGTGGTCGGCATCCCAGGTTGCATACAGCATGCGTGCTTGGCCCGCTCGCTCGTCGTCATCCAGGAACTCACTGGTTGTCCATTCGTTGTTGGCAACATCCAGGAAGCCATCCAGCGTGATGGCCTGCCCACGCGCACTACACACCGTGCTGAGGTCGGTATTGCCCACATACCACGGCCCGAAGTGGCTTGTTTCACTGTTGCCTGCTCCGTCTATCATTTAATATGGGCATACCATTCGCCCTCAGCATTTAGCGGTGCATTAAAGCTGGTACCGGTGGCGTTGGTTGTCGGGTCGGTGTCCGGGTTCTGGTCAATAGTTACCTGTACGGTAGGTGTGCCGTATGGGTCATACGGCGCATTCCAGTTCATTGTCAGCGTCTCGAACCGATCAAGGTAGCTACCCGGTTCAACGCTGAACGTCACCGGATCGATGCCTTCGGGGGCGCGGGTATCCACTGTAACATCACGGCTAATAATCTGCTCGTTGCCTGCCGCGTCGATGCCACGCACCTGTACGGTATAGCTCTCGTGCAACGTGTCTTCGGGTGGTTGCCACGCAAGGCTCCAGGTACCGCCGCTGAAGGTCGCGGGTATCCAGGTACAGCTATCATCAAAGCTGACCGCCACCGACTCGATGGTGGCGGCATCGCTAACCGTGCCTTGCAGGGTAATCTGCTGGGCTAGCACGTCATTGATTGCCGGAGTCGTCACGGTGACATTCGGGTTGGTGGTATCACGCTGCACGCTGATGCTGCTGAATGCGCCAAACGTGCCGCCGCGTCCGGCGCGGGCCTCGATGGTGTTGCTGCCACTTGCCAGCGTTACGGTTGCCGACCACGCGGTAAGCTGTGCGCCGGGGTTTTCGAGCGTGGCCTCAATCGTCGCTCCACTATTGACACGCACCTGCACGCTTGGTGTACCGCTGGTGCTGGTGAAGCGGGCATAGCCGGAGAGCGTCAGGCTGGTCTGATTGGTGGCAGTGCCGCTTTCAATTGATGTAATCGTGGCAACATTAGCGGGTGTGTTGACTGTAATGGTGCGGGGTGCGCTGATAGTTTCATTACCCGCCCCGTCAATCGCAATTGCCGTAATGGTGGCGGTGCCCGCTGGCAGCGGTACGTACGCCCGGAATTGGCGCGGGTCGCTACTGCTGGCGCTCCACGTCGGGTCATCCCATGTGGCCGGGTAGCGCTGCCCATTCACCTCAAATGCTATTTCGCCAACATTGAAGATGTCCGTACCGCCCACGTCCAGGTAATCGCTGGCAGTGGCTACCACTTCGAGCGCGGCGGCGCTGCTGCTGATGTTGCTCGCGGGCGATACCCACGCCACGGTGGGCGCGGTGCTATCTGCCACAAATGCCCCTGCATACCATTCGACTGCTGTTGATGCGTTGTTGCCAACCTGGTCGGTGGCACGACTATAGATACGATACAGACCATCACCGTCGGCGGGGGTGGGCGCGGCGTTCCAGTACGATGCTGTATCGCCCGCTGTGCTCAGGGTGGCGGCCTGCCACTGGGCCAGCGTCGGCTGTGTGTCGGTGATGGTGGTTGTGGCATCAGCCACCTTGACCAGCGCCACCTCAACTGTTGCCATCCCCGAATTGCCCACCTTGCACGACTCGCTCTCCTGACCGAAGATCAGCGCCAGCGGCACCGCCACGAGTTCGCGGTAGCCCATATCGGCACGACTGCCGCCACCCGTCGGTACAGGTGCGTACCATTCGGCAGCATCGACGGCAGGCGAAAGGTTGGTCAGGCGGTAGTTATCGGCGGCGACATCCGCAAAGAGCGGGGCGCGGCCCACAAGGTCGGTGGGAGCGACCGTCACGCCGCTGTAGTTGGGGGTGTTGTTGAGCAGGTTAAACGTGTTGAAGATCTGTCCGTTGCTGGCGGCTTGCAGACCGATGTCGTTGCTATCGAGGATGTTATTCTGCACAATGGCCCAGCTATCGGTGCCGCTCACGGCGATGCCTGCGCTGGTGTCGCCAGAGGTGCCATTGCTCACAATGGTGTTGAACAGCACCTCGGCGCTGGAACCACCCGTGATAGCAATACCATTGAAGTTGTCACGAATGATGGTGTGCTTAATGCTAATATCACGCGAGCGGTTGCTGATGGCAATACCCGCGTTGCCGCTGGCAGTGCCCGACCCGGTGATGGTCAGGCCCACGATATCAACATCGTTCAGGCCATCCAGCGTGAGCACGCTGCCCGTCCCGGTGCCATCAATGGTAACAAGGTCGGCCCCTTCGCCCACGAGCCGGATACGGTTCCGCAGGGTAATGTTCTCGTTGTAGGTGCCCGCCGCTACGCCAATGCTGAAGCGGATACAGCTTTCTTCGGGTTCGGCAATGTTGCCACACGCCACATCTTCAATATCGATGACCGCAGCATCAATCGCATCCTGAATACTGGCGAAGGCGTCCACCTGCCACTCAAGGCCATCGTTGGTGCAGCTTTCGCAATAGTTGTCATCCACATAGAAGGCGGCGCGACCCTGCTGGATGTAGCCAATATCGACCCGTCCGCCCGTACCCGGTGGGGTCGGGTCGGTGGGCGTGCCCGCACCGAGCAGCGGTGAGCCGTCCAGCGGGCGATAGTTGAAGCCTGTCGGGTCGGTGAAGAGCGGATCGGTTGCTACGTCGCCTGTCGCCGGATTTTCGTTGAAGGCGTTGTCGATACGGTAGTTGTGGTTGTTCTGCCAGAACGCATTGTAGTTGCGCTGCAAACTCACCGTTACCGGGTTACAGGTGGCACTGGTGTCAAAGTCGAGCGCGACCGTGCTATGGTAAGCAAAGGCGCTATTACGGACATCGACATCGGCACAACCGGTGGCAAGGTAGCCAGTATCGTTGCTGGCAAAGGTATTGTTGACCAGTTCTAGCTCGGTGTTTGCGCCGTCCACCTGGGCACCCGTGGCGGTGCCGCGCACGATGCTGCGGGCCAGTACCACATTCTGGGCACCATCAAGCACCTGCACCCCATTGACCACCCCATCGCCTTTGAGCGTCAGGCGGGCAAGGCGGGCGGTGCTGATACCTTCGGCGCTGACCAGTGCGGCGCGAGTGCGGCCTGCGGGCGGCTCGATGATGGTGCTATCGGCACCGGCACCGATGATTTCTACCCCATTGGTCAGGTAGAAGGCTTCGCGGTAGATGCCGGCCCGCAGCCGGATCTGCTGGGCACCGCTGTTGATCGCCGCCTGGATGCTGGCGAACGCATTTACATTCCAGGTCAGGCCGTCGTTGGCACAGGTTGCACAGTAGGTCGGTGAGACAAACACCTCACCCTGATAATCGTAGTAGCCGGTGGTGATGGGTGTGCTGCCTGTGGTACGGTAAACATTGCGTGCAGCATCGGCGAACAGGTTGGTATAGTCGCCCGTGACTGGTGTCGCTACACCGGGATTAAAAGCAACACTGGCACTCTCGCGCACCCACTGGTTGCCCGTCGCCGTAACGCCAAAGTCAACCGGGTCGCTCGCCGGGTTGAGGCTGCTCCACGTGACACCACTGCCGAAGTTGTCGGGCGCAACAAAGGTGTTATCAGTCAGCACCAGTTTTTCGGGTTGTGGCGTGTTGATCGGCTGGTAGCTGTAGAAGCTGTTCGTACCTTCGCCGCGCACCGCATACAGCGTGGTGCCGATGCGGGCCAGGTCGCCGCCTGCACGCAGGGTGCCAGGAACGTTATCGAGCGCTTCCCAGGCATTGCTGCCAATGTTGTAGCGGGCAAAGGCCGCACCGTTGCCGCCAGCAGTCGCATATAGATAGCTGCCGCCATCCCATTCCAGCGCTCGCCTGCGCCGACCGTGCTGATAGCCGTCGGCAGGGCAGCCAGGGCTACCCAGCTATTGCTGCCAGGATTGTAGCGATAGAGTGCATTCGACGAACCGCCAACCAGGGTATACAGGTTGGTGCCGTCCCAGGCCATCGTATTGCCTGCGCCTGCATCGGCGGGCAGGGCGGCGCGGGCGGTCCAGGTGTTGCTGCCGGTGTTGTATTCGTAGAAGTCGCTGGAGTTGGCGGTTGCGTTGGTCGCCAGCGCATACACCCTGCCGCCGCCTGTGCCACCGATGCCCACCACCTGCGCACGCGGGCCTTCTAGCACGGTCCAGGTATCGGTGCTGGTGTTGTAGCGGAACAGCGATGGTGGCGTTTGTGAGACACCACCGCCGAGGTTGTCAATGCTACTGATGCTCCCGACACTTGTATTCAGTTGCAGGATATCACGCCCACCCGAAGCATTGAAGTTGCCGCCTGCATACAGCGTGCTGCCAGAAGCAACAAACTCCTCAATCGTGCCTGCCCCGACCGAGAAGGCCGATACACCACTGAGCACTGAGAAGAAGCGGTCGAACCCGCTACTGAATGGCCCGCCATCGTATGGGTCGAGCGGGAAGAGATGGTTGGCAACTTGATAGCTTGGTGTACCGTTCAGTAAATCGCCATAATCAATAAAGAAGCTACCAGCAGCGTACATCCAATCAACCGCTCCGCCGATATAGGTGATTTTGTTGACATCACCATATAACGAACTCCATCCATCAAGTCCACCCGACCCGCCGAGTGCCGCAGAGCGCAGATCATATCGGCGAATACCATCCGGTTCGTTCAGGAAGGTAAAGTCACCACCTACGTACAGCCAGCTTCCAGAAGGTGTACCGCCGTTGTAGACCTGAATATCACGCACCTGTCCACCTGTACTGAAGGCAAAGGGGATGGATGGATCGGGCGGAAAGGTACCGGGGATTGATTTCTCCCATTTGCCATCGCTAATGTCCCAACGCTGGATACGTTGCTCATCGCCGCCCACCCACAGATGGGACCCATTGCTTCCTATTGCTCGGATGGTGTTGGCAGGAACCAGGAAATTACCAGGGGTATCGGCATTGGTCATCGCCTGCCAGCCACCGCTGGCTACCACACGGTAGGTAATGCGGTTGCGGGGCAATGCCGAGCCGCCGACAGTGTCGGTGACACTGGTAAAGGCACCACCCATATAGATACGGGTGCCGACCACCAGCAGCGCCTCAACGCTGCCGTTGGTGGTGCCCTGGCTCTCCCACTGGCTGGTTGAGGTGTTCCAGCGAATAATATTGGTGCTGTTGACCGACGTGCCATCGGGGTTGATGCCACGGGTGAACGTGCCACCGAGGTACACAAAGTTGCCCGTGACCGCAATCGCCTTCACGGTTGCAAGGCCGCTGCCATTCCGCAAGCCACCGCCGAGCGGGAACCACGCCCCCCCGTTGCGCCGTACAATGCTATACGCTGGCACCAGTGTGCTGCCCTGATGCGCCACCGCAAAGGTACCACCCACATACACATCGCCGCCGTTGATGGCAATGGCGTATACGGTGCTGGTATCAGCCGGCGACCAGTCGCTGGTATCCATCACATAGATATTGTTGGCATCGCCCTGGACTGGTTGCGTTGCGCTGACCGTCGGGTCAATCGGTGCGTCCGCCCGTGCCGCCCAGCCTGTCCCAGGAGTGAAGCGCTGCCAGTTGCGACGTAGCTGGTCATTATCCAGCAGGGCATACGCGTTGCCGCCCGCTGCCACCAGACCACCGCCGCCACTACTGGCCTGTGTTGCGGGCAGGTTCGCCAGGGTGGACCATACTGGCACAAAGAGCGCGTCGGCAGTGGTGCCGATGTTGATATAGTTGCCGCTGCCGTTGCTGCCGACAATCGTGCTGCGGCGCAGGACTGCCGTGCTGGTGCGATCCATTGTGACGACAGAGCCGCTGAAGTTGCGGAGCAGCAGATGGTCAAGAATGATGCGGTTAGCAGGCGTACTATAGCCACCGACGCCCGCCGTGCTCAGGTTGATGCTATTGGTGCCGCCGCTGATCGTCAGGTTGGCGAGCGCCACGCCCGTTGAATTGGTAATCGGGATGTTATTGGTACCACTGCCCTGTACAAAGACAGCATCGGCATCTACACCAACAATGCTGAGGTTGGTCTTGCCCGTGATAGGAAAGCCGCTGTACACACCAGGGTACACCGTAATCTGGGTATTGGCACCTGCCGCCGTGACTGCGGCAGCAATCGTGTTAAAGGCCGTGGTGTTCCAGGCATAGCCATCGTTGGCACACGACGAGCAGTAGTCGTCGTCCACAAACAGCCAGGTTGTCGGGGTCGCCGCACCAGCAGGCAGGGCAGGCGGCGCAATCAATGTACCATCCGCTGCCGTCAGCGGCTCGTCGCCACCCGGCAGAGCGGCGGGGTTGAGCGGCGGCAGGTCGCCATAGCTCAGGCTATCGGGCAGGTAGCCGGTCAGGGTGGTTTCGGTCGGGATCAGCAGCAGGTCTGATGACACATCACAGTTCAGGTCAGAGCCTGCCGCGTACGGTGCCGAGGCCGCCCCTGCTACACCTGTCAGGGTTGCCTGTACCGGGGGCACACTGGCGAGGCCATTTGCCCCCAGGAAGAGATAGGCGCTGTTGTTGGCGCTGGCCCCAATCAGGATATCACCCAGGCCGTCGCCGTTAATGTCGCCCGGTGTCGGCAATAAAACCATCTGGTGCGGGTGCAATGCCCGTAAAGGTGATGCTATCGCCCCAGGCACCGCCAGCCCGCCCGAAGACGAGGCGTGGTGTATTGCCGCTGCTATAGATAAAGTCTGCCAGCGTGTCGCCGTTGGTGTCGCCAAGTGCAGCAAGGTAGGTGCCCGTTCCAGCGGCACCGCCACCCGTGAACAGGTGCGCCGCGTTGCTGGTAGCAACACTGGTCAGCCCCTGCCGTATATACATCGCGCTGCCAGTGTAGAGCGCGACACCTGCGCCATTGCCGAGGCTGTTGTCCGGGTCGGCAATCGCGATATCGTCAAACAGGTCGCCGTTCACATCACCCACCCCCATCAGCGGGCCACCTGTTGCGGTGTAGGGCAGAATGGCGGCAGCCTCCACATCGGGATATGTGATCTGGCCCCACGCTGGCCCCCACCCGGCGAGCAGGTAGGCACGCCCACTGCCGCCGCCCGCCGGAGTTGCCCCGATGAGCAGGTCATCGAAGCTATCGCCGTTGACGTTTCCAGCCGTGTATTGCCAGCTACCAATCTCCATACCATCCGGCGCTACGATGGTGCTCCAGGTGCCGAACTGCGGCCCGGTTAGCTGCAGGTTGCGCCCAACCGGGCCTGGTCGCCCGAAGATAACAAAGACGCGGTTGTTGTCCGGGTCGCCCACCAGGAGATCGAAGAAGCCGTCGCCGTTGACATCACCAGCCGGTGCAATGGAGCGCCCGATGTTGGCATCTGGTGCGCCAATAAAGCTGGTGGGGCTGGCGGCAATTGTTTCGGCATCCGGCTGCACGGGCCAGTCGCCGCTGCGCCCATAGATGATCGCAACCTGTCCGGTGCCCTCGTTGGCATTGGGCATACCAACGGCAAGGTCGCCCTGTCCGTCGCCGTCCACGTCACCGAGCCACACAATCTGAATATCTTCGCCTGCTTTGACGGAAGGCGGCTCAAGCCAGACGGTTGCATCATCGGTAGTGTCGATAGTGCCCACCAGATCGACCGGGCGCGACGGGAGCGGCACATTGCCTGCATCGTTGGCATAACCAAGCAGGCTGAGCGGCGAACTACCGGGGAAGATCGGCGGTGTGTCGGCGGCAAAGGTCTGCGTGGTCAGGTTGTTGGTAGGCCCAACTAGGTCAACAATCACCGTACGATAGACTACCGTGCTGATATTGCCCGCTGCATCCCACGAGCGCAGCGCGATAAGGTGGCGGCCCTGTGCGTCTGCGTCCAGTTCCCAGGTATAGCTCCAGTTGGCTGTTGTGGGGTTGCCCGCCGCAAGGCTGAGGTTCTGCCACGGTCGGCGGTCGATGCTGATTTGCAGGCGGCTGAGGCCCGAAAGGTTATCGCTGGCTGAGCCGTTAATCTCAACAGTGCTGGTAGCGGCGTCAATATTGGAGACGAACGAGCCATCAACCAGCGTGGTGTCAATTGTGGGCGGCGTGTTGTCCACCGTCACCTGTACGGATGCCTCGCTGCTGGTGCGGTCCACATAGTCCCGCGACCGCGCCCGCAGGGTGTAGACACCATCCGCAGGCAGTGTCCAGGTTCGCGCCCAGGGGCTTTCGCCTGTACCCACCACGAAGCTGCCATCGCCGGGGAATTGGGTTTCAACGCTGGTGATCCAGCTTGTGGTATCGTTGGCAGCGCCACCTACCACATACGAACTGCCCTTCAGAATGGCCCCATCCGGCGGCGCGGTCAGTTGTACGGTGGGGTCATCGGCATCGATACGAACGGAACGGGTTGGATTGAGCACGTTATCATCGTAGGGCAACGATGCACTTACATCTCCAGTTGCCGAGGTGGTGAGCGACGGGTTCGCCTGCGCTGTAAACGTGGCGGTGACAGCCTCGCCCTGCACTAGGGTGTAGGTTGTTTGCTGGCTGCTATCGTTGAATGTCCAGGCGTAGCGGGTACCACAGGCGGCAGTGGTTGGCCCTTCGCGGGGCGGAATGGGGCCAGTGCCACTGCGCTGCAAGGTGCCGCCGCTGATACTGGTCAGGTCGGCGGGCAAACACACAGCGAGCGTATTCGATACGGGTTGGCTACCGATGCTCAGCAACTGCACCGTGACTGTCACCGCATCGCCCGGAGCAACGACGGTCTGAATAGCACCACTGGGGCTACCTGCGCGTGGCTCTACATCCAGCAGCAGCAGCGGTGCATCGTTGGCGGCATATGGACTCAGGCCGTTGTCACGCTCGACCTGATCCAGCAAGCCGTCACCATCGGTATCGGCCCGCAGTGGGTCGGAGAACACCCGCACGGTTGGGCCGTTTGGCACAGCGACATTCCAGCCACCTGTCCAGGTGCCGCTGCTGTTCTGGTGGTACACTTCTTCACCATCCAGCAGGCCGTCGTCGTCGCTGTCGTTATCGTTGATGTTGGTGCCCAGCATCAACTCGGTGCGGTCATCCAGGCCATCGTTGTCGGTGTCGGCACTCAGCAGGTTGGTACCAAGGGCGCTGTTGTTATCATACTCGTAGCCATCGGGCAAGCCGTCACCGTCGCTGTCCCAGTTGGTGCCAATGCTGCCCAGTTGAAGCTCAACGGTATTGGTAATACCATCGCCGTCCGGGTCGGGGTTGGTGATGACTGACCACTCCCATAGCTGGTGGACTGTCTGGGGGAGTACGTCGATATAGACATCAAATGTGTAGTTTGCGCGATCCTCGCTGGATGTCTGGTTATTCGGCAGGTTGATTGTATCGCGCTCGATATCATAAGTAATGACCCCGAACAGGCCCGTTTCACGGTAGAGATAATCGTATCGCAGCGACCAGTCAATCTTGAGTTTGAGGTCGCGGCGTGCCTCATTCAGCAGCACATCGACCTGGGCCAAGTTCTCACAGACCAGCACGGTATCAACCACAAAGCTACAGGTGCTGTTCTGGTTATTGGGGCTGACGGTACCGCCGCCATTGGGGAAGCTGCCCGCAAAGCTCACTGCGCCCGCCGGGTTGATGCGTTGCAGGCTGGCATTGGGGTTGCTGCCATAGCCCGCAAAGCGTGTCTCAACCAGTTGCGAGTAGGTGAAACGGTTCCCCTGCGCAAGGCCAGGTTTGTCGGAGTTGTTAAAGATGAACTCCTCGCGCAAGAAGTTCATGTCAAGCAGGGTTGTTAATATTTCGACATCATAGAATAGTTGTGTTATTAACTTTGTGATACTTTCAATGAGCTTGATTTTTCCACCTGTTGCGATGTTGATAATAAAATCAAGTAGATAGAAGATAGCAATGATAACATCGACACCGGGAATCAACGATAGCACAAACAGAACAATAGCAATAACGGTAGCGACAACTGCATAAGCCAGTGCCACCTTCCAGGTAAACGAGGTCGTTGCATTCGCCGCTGTCAGGCCAAATTGCACCCAGATCAGGGCCACCTCCAGCACGAGGCCCACCACAAGCATGACTTTGACGGCTTTACCATACTTTGAGAACTTGGTGACTTTTGTGAAGAGGTCGGAGCGTTTCACCCCTCCTTCGATAAAGTCGTTGATCGCTTTAAAGAGGGGTTCAATCACCGCCGCCACCCGAAGCGTTCCGGTTGTAATATCCTCCGCCAGTTTCAGTTTCTGGGCATCACAGTTGGCATTCTCAGCGTTCTCACAAATAAGCTTGGCAATTTGAATCGTAATCAAAACAACGGCTGCCCCAATCATCACCGCCCGCGCCACACCTGCAATAGCGATACGGGCAAACTTGCCACGTAGGGCGCTCTTGGTGCCAGCATTGGTTTCGCTCCGCAGCTTCTTGAAGGTGTCCTTGATCTTGCGCCAGTCGGACTCGACCTTTTTGGTGACCGTTTTGCTTTCCTGCTTGCCCGTAACAGGATCAATTTTGGGGCTACCATCGGCGTTGAACTGTAATTCACTCCGCGTATAGGTGAACTGCTGCCCTCGGAATTCATCAACCGCAAGCTTAAAGATGTAGGTAGGCAAACTCGATGTGACATTCTTGATCAGTTTGAAGCCCAGCTTGGCCGTTTCAACCGCAGGAATCTTCGGCTGGAGGGAGGTATTTCCCAGCTTGACAATGCCGTAGCGTCCAGTGTTCCAGGCCATGTACAGGGTATAGGTAAAGAAGCGCAGGTCGTCGGCTTCAACACCGGGGAAATCGTCTTGCAGTGTGGCAGCGAGCGAGTCCATGTTGTAGCGGTTATCAACAATTTGCAAAATAGTTGCTGTGTCAAGTGCCCGCCAGCGGTTGGCCTGATACCCGTACATGTTGTACTGCACGCTGCGGTTGGTCAGCAGGGTGAAGACATCGGCGGCAAAGCTTACCGTCAGATCGGTGTCACCGTCCACACCGATCCCCGCATCATCCAGGCTATAGATACCGGACTCTTCCTGCACCGCACTGACCAGCGCCGCACACGGAAAGCGGTTGCCATCGAGGTCGGTACACTGGTCGGCTACCGGTATGGTCTGGTAGCCATTGGCATCGAGGAAGCCCGGAATCTTTTCCTGGCTGGTGGCAGCAATGGCCGCGTCAATATGCGAATAGGTGGCATGGTCAATGACCATGGTCTGCGTAATACCAAACTTCTGCTCTGGCGTGGTATTTGGCTGCTCAATGCGATACTGGATTTCTTGCAGGAAAGTGCGGCCCGGGTCCTGGTCTTCCAGGCTTTCGCCTTCCAGGAAGGTGCCGTTCAAGCCCATAATCAGGCTGAACAGGGTGTAATCTTCATCTGGCAGGTCGGGCGTTGCAAAGAGCGACACTTCCACATTGCGCGAACGGGTGATATGCATACCGGTCACCCGGAAGGTATCTTCGTAGATATGGATTGAACTGCTGGTTGTGTCAATCGTACAGGTGTTTGCCGTCGGGTTCGCCGGGTCCTGACAATCGGTGTAGGCATCCAGTTCGGCCTGCACAATCCACACCAGTTTGGCATCCCATTCGATATTGGCAAGGTCTGCCGGGTCGTAGGCAACTTTGGTATAGAAGGCCGTGATGCGGCCTGAGTCTTCTACGGGATAGAGCGGGGCATAGAACTTGGCAGCACTGCCGTCCTGAATGACCGCAACACCATATTTTTCTGCCAGCGAGACAGGCGGCGCAACATTGGCCTCGACCGCCAGCATCGGCACCAGACGCAGATCCTCAGCAGAGTTGTCGAGGTCGGCAATCTGGCCTTTATCATCGGTGGGCCAGTTCAGCGCAGTAGCGGTATAACGCAGTGCATCTGGGTCTTCCGGCTGGATCTGGAGTTCGATATACTGGTAGCCATTGAAGCTCTGCTGTGTACTTGTCTGCAACTGGAAAGTATCAGTGTAGGCGGTGGACGAGAAGGGCGACAGGTCGATGCCGTCGGTCACACCGTCGCCGTCGTTGTCGTCGTCCCATGGATTGGGGATGGTGTCGCCGTCGATGTCCCATTCTGGCGCGTTGCCAATCGGTGCAACCCACTCGGAGAAGTCAGGCAGGCCATCGCCGTTGGCATCCTGCTTGAAGGGGTCGAGCTTCCAGGTACGCCCGCCATAGGTAAAGCCTTCCAGTTCGAGTGTATCGGTAATCAGGTCTTCGTCGGTGTCGACGGCGTAGGGGTCGGTGCCAACACAGCCTTCGGTAAAGTCGTCCAGGCCGTCGTTGTCGCTGTCGATAGCACGCGAGCCATCGCCGCAGGTTTCAATCAACTGGATCGGGTCGTCCGGATTTGAGACCTGAAACTGGGGCAGGTGGCGGGTCTGCTCTTCAAACATAGTGTTGAATTGCTGATCCTGTGCCTGCTGTTCGGCGGCAGCCGCCGACCGCGCACGGATGCCGGTTACATCACCAAGCTGCAAGACAGGCTGCAAAATTAACAGTGCAGCCATGCCCAGCGCGACACCAAAATAGACCCGGCGTGGCTCGCGGCGGTAGGCCACAATCAACCCGGCCATCGCAACACAGCACAACAACACAAGCAAGCTCATGCGGGTGGCATTCGCGAGCCACGCCGGAATGCTGAAGTTCCCAATCAGACCACCACTTGCTACGTCTGTCACCGCGATCCACTCGGTCTGCCAGGCCCCAGCGGGGCCGGGTACGGGCTGGAGCAGGCTCTCGACCATGCCAAAATCGCGGAAGGTGATATCTATACGAATCTCAGCATCGTAACCATCGCTTACTTCGGGCATGCTCAGGTAAAGTACCTGCCGCACCGGGAGGCCATACGCATCAATCCATACCTCGCCGTGCCCGCTCATCTGGCTGATCAGGGCAGAGGGTGCAACGCCAACGCCTGCGGGCAGGCTCCCTTGCAAGTTCTGCTGTAGCCGATTCCGGATCTGTTGTGCCAGTTGTTCGCCACTGATGGTAAAAGTGTAGCGTGTGCCACGGGTGGTCACATCGGCTTCGTCGGGCAGGGGTGCGTGCTGCACATCGGTGGCAGCATCAAGATACCCCATAAAATCGAGCGATGGCGCGGCGATGCCGTCGGGGTGTTCGGCAGCGGGTAGCAGTTCGCCATCGGTGCGAATAAACACCTCGCCATTGCGATTCAGGATTGTTATCGGTGGAATGCTTGAAAGCGCTGACCAGATCTGGATCGAGGAATTATCAGGGAGTTGCACATCACCTTCGGCGCGTAGGTCGAGGTGCTGTTCTTGCCTGCCTATCATACCGGGAATTGAACGGGGGTAGAACGTCTGATCAATAGTAGCCGAGAAGCGATAGGTGCCCGCCGCCTCTACACGCATGCGCATGTCGGCAAGGGTTTGGGGACCATCGGTACTCCTGGTACCCTGCGGTACCTGGGCGAACACATCCGCCACAACAAACAGCATTGCAACGACCAGAACAATTGCGGACAATTCCAGAGCACGACGAAGCAGAGCATTCATGGCTGATTGCTTTCCTTAACAAAATCAACAACGGGGATACTAGCTACCGCACATATCCGTGCTTTACCATTGCCGAACAAACACCCGAATGGCCAGATGGTGGCAGGGTGCTAGAAGCGAGCAATGGGCTGTTAAAGTATGCAATTGTAATTGATACTTCCGCTGGACGGACGCTCAGGAATGAGTGGATGATAGTGTCGCAACTCGGAGGCGTGGAGAGAGTGAAAATTATAAATTATTAGTGATTGGAATTTTCCCCCAAGCCAGATTATACTATAACATTCCGGGAATGCAAGCATCATTTTTTAACCATTTAAATTGATGTACACCGATTTTAGAGTCTTTCCGTAGAGTATCTGAACGCATAATAATGTACTCCCGATGCACATCAAAATTACGTGTATAATACTTGAGGTGCCCATTAAAATTGGTTCTATACAATGGTTGTTGAACCAGTTGTGCATCACCTTACTTATTTTTACTAACCTAAACTAATCCAAAAACAATTTTCTCACTCCGTATCTGTGAGGTTTCCAATGATGCAGCACATCCAGGGTGTGCAGTATGAGAGTGTCAACCCATCGTATCTAGAACAGCGCCAGCTCCGCAAGAGTGCTGGTCTGCTCTTGCTGTGGGCACTGGGGGTGGGTGCGGTCATCTCTGGCAACTTCTTCGGCTGGAACTTCAGCCTTGCAACAGGAGGTATCGGTGGGCTGGCATTCGCCACCATCTTAATGGCCATATTATATATTTGTATGGTCTACTGTATCGCCGAACTCTCAACCGCCATGCCCCACGCAGGCGGTTTTTATTCGTTCGCTCGCAGCGCCTTCGGGCCGTGGGGTGGGTTTATCATCGGTGTCACCGATACCATCGAATATGTGCTCACGCCAGCGGTTATTGTGGTGGGCATCGGGAGCTACCTCAACACCCTCTACCCCATGGTGCCCGAATACATCTGGTGGATTGGTGCCTATACCCTCTCAATCTCGCTGAATATCCTTGGTACGCGGCTGACCCTATGGGTGGGTTTAGGGTTGACCCTGCTCTCAATTGGCGTGCTGATCAGCTTCTACAGCGGCGCACTGCTCTCCGGCGCATTCCAATGGGAACTGGCGTTTAATGTGCCACCGCTTCCTGGGCAGACTGACCTGCTGCCTGCCGGGTGGTATGGTGTCTTTATCTCCATCCCCTATGCAATCTGGTTCTTTCTGGCAATTGAACAGTTGCCACTCGCCGCCGAAGAAGCCCGCGACGTGCGCCGCGATATGCCGCGCTCGTTGTTTTTGGTATGGGTACATTGCTGGTGCTGGCCTTCTGTACCCTATTGCTCAACAGTGGGGTCGGTGGTGGTGCATTGGCAATCGGTGCATCGTCGGCTCCGCTGATCGATGGCTTTAGCAGCTTTATCGCTGGTAGCATGCCTACGCTGGTGATAACGTTAATTGCGCTCAGTGGATTGGCGGCGAGTTTTCACACTATCATCTATGCCTATGGGCGTGTCATCTTCTCGATGTCGCGGGCCGGATATTATCCGCGTTGGATGTCGATCACCGGCACCCGCACCAACACCCCCCATTTTGCGCTGATGGTTGGGGGTGGTATCGGGTTGGTGGCAGCATGGCTGATTGATACATTCGGCAGCAGCGGCGTTGGTGCTACGCTATTGAATATGGCCGTGTTCGGGGCAGTGCTTTCATACATTGGCGTGATGGCAAGCTACATCAAAATCAAGCGCGACCGTCCGGACATGGAGCGCCCCTATACCAGCCCGCTCGGTGTGTCCGGTGCCGCAGTGGGCATTGTGTTGGCGGTGCTTGCGCTGGTGGCAACCATTGCCGCGCCAGAGTATCGCCCCGGTGTGATAGGTGTGATCATTACATTGGGACTAGCCATCCTCTACTTTGCTACCTACAGTTCGCGGCACCTTGTCGCGCAGGCTCCCGAAGAACACAACGCCCTCACCCTTGAACGACGCATTGCCGAACTGCAAGTTGCGCTCGATAAAGCCAGGGTTGCCCGCTTGCACGTTGAGCAAATTATGTCTGCTCGCGCCAATGCAGTACGCGCCGTGATCCACGACCTGAACCATTCGGCACAGGCAGTGCAGGCCGCACTGGATTTATGGGTGATGGACATGGAAGCCGCCAATGTCGAAACTCCCATGCTGGAACGGGGCCATCTGCGCTTGCAGGCCGCACTGGATCAGCAAAAAAATCTGCTGCTTGAGATGCGCGATGCGGCCCTGCTCGAAGGTAATGCACTGGTGCTGTATCCATCTGCCACCGATATGGGCACGCTGGTGCAGCAAGTTGTGCAGCAGGTGATGCCACGCTATACCATCGCAGAATGTCAACTCACCCTGATAGTCGCCGACAATGTATCGCTCGCGTGGTGCGACGCGCAGCGCATACGGCGTGTTGTTTTTAATGTGTTGGATAATGCCCTGCGTTATACCCATTCGTTCCGCGACGATGGGCAGGTTGTTGTGCGGGTGCTCCACGAGCAGCAACAGGCCGTGTGTGTTGTGCAGGATAATGGACGCGGCATTGCTGCCGACGATCTGCAACGCCTGGGTACCAAATTTACCCGCCTTGCCCAGGGCGAACACAATACCGAAGGCATGGGGCTTGGCCTGAATTTTTGTATTGGTATTTTGCGGTTGAGCAATGGCAGCCTGCATATTACCTCCGACGGGCTAGGCCATGGCACTACCGTTACCATCCGGTTACCCGTTGCGCCATCACAGGCCGCCACTAAAACGAATGGACATTCCGCTGATCTCGTTGCAATGCGTACAGAGAGGACAGATGAACCATGACCAACACTGCACTTGAAGGGGTACGTATTCTTGTCGTAGAAGATACTGCCGATGTTGCGCTAGGACTGAGCGAAGGATTGCGGCGGGCTGGTGCCCTGACCGTTGAGATCAAGGCCAGTGCGCGCCAGGCCCGCCGCCGCCTGGAGCAAGAGCCGCTACCGGATCTGGTACTGCTTGATCAGCATATTACGGGCGAAGAAACCGGCCTTGATATTGCACTCTGGATGCGTGAACAACCCGCGTTGCAGCAGATTGTGCGGGTATCGTATAGCGGCACCAACCCGGAAGATTTACGCACTCGCTGCCCCGATGATACCGTGTTTCATGCGCTTATTACCAAGCCTATCCCCATCCCGCAGCTTATAGAAAAACTGGCGGCATTGCTTCATCATGCACCCAGCAACGAGCAATAAGCGTATGCCCGATGCTTGTGAGCATACTGCCCCCTCGATGTTGTTCACGAGTTAGTGTATGCTCACTACTATGAATGATGACGCAAAAACCGGACGGCTTTCTGCCGCAGAACGACGTAATGAACTCATTGAGGCCGCTATTCACGAGTTTGCCATCAATGGCCTTGCCGGAAGCTCTACCGAGGCAATCAGTGCAAAGGTCGGTGTCTCGCAGCCGTATATCTTCAAGTTGTTTGGCACCAAAAAAAAGCTGTTTCTGGCAGCTTACGAGCGGGTTATCACCCGTATGGAAGAAACGCTGGACGCAGCAGCAGCGGCGCACCCGGAAGACCCGGAGGGTGCAATGATGAATGCTTACCGCGAACTGTTGCAGCGGCGCGATGATCAGCTTTTGCAGATGCAAGCCTATGCTGCCGCTGCCGATGACGAAGTACGTGCTTATGTGCGCAAACGTGAGGCGTGCCTCTATGCCGAAGTGCTAGCGCTGACTGCAGGAGATGCCGACAAAGCCCGCGACTGGATTGCCTACGGGTTGCTGTGGACGGTCGGAGCCGTGCTCGATTTACCAGAGTTTATGAAGTAGTCGCTTTTTTCATTCGTAAAAGTTAGTAACTAATCACTATTTAAAGAAGGGGTACATAGCCTGACAGAAGCAAGCACGCCACCATCGCGGCACGTCAACGCGGCTATGCAGACCCACAGCTAACCCTGTCGCTCTCTCGCAAATTAACAAGTGACAGATATTGAAATATGTTATTTATTATGCTATACTCCACCTATCGCTACTCGCGCCCCGCTGCTACGGCGGGGTCCCAGCTTGAAGATGGAGGATGGAGCACATGTATACACGGACATTGGGTACGAATGGCCCCACTGTTGCCGCGCTTGGTCTGGGATGTATGGGCATGTCCGATCTGTATGGGCCTGCCGACGAAGCCGAAAGTATTGCCACAATCCACGCCGCACTTGATGCGGGGATGACGCTGCTCGATACGGGCGACTTCTATGGCGTTGGGCACAACGAACTGCTGATTCAGCGTGCCTTGCAGGGCCGCACCCGTGAGCAGGTCGTGCTCAGTGTGAAGTTCGGCGCGATGCGTGCACCCGGTGGTGGCTGGGTTGGTATTGATGCACGACCGGCAGCCGTCAAGAACTTCCTCGCCTATACCCTCACCCGTCTGGGTACCAATTATGTCGATATCTATCGACCGGCCCGCCTCGATCCGTCCGTACCAATTGAAGAGACGTCGGCGCAATTGCCGAACTGGTTAGCGCCGGGTATGTGCGGCATATCGGCCTGTCCGAAGTTGGGGCCGAAACGCTGCGGCGGGCGCAGGCTGTTCATTCGATTGCCGACCTGCAAATCGAGTACTCGCTGATCTCGCGGAGCATCGAAGACACCATCCTGCCAACCTGCCGCGAACTTGGCATTGGTGTGACGGCCTACGGCGTGCTGTCACGCGGGTTGCTCAGTGGGTACTGGGCGAAGGATCGCCAGATGGCAGGCAACGATTTCCGCAACTTTAGCCCACGCTTCAGCCCGGAAAATCTCGAACAGAACCTTGCCCTGGTAGACACATTCCGCGCCGTTGCCACCGAAAAGAATGTAACCGTCGCACAGTTAGCGATTGCCTGGGTGCTGGCACAGGGGCAGGATATTGTGCCGCTGGTCGGCGCACGCCGCCGCGACCGCCTTGCCGAGTCGCTGGGCGCACTGGCTATCAGCCTCTCGTCAGAAGATAGACAGCGTATCGAGGATGCCGTACCCGTCGCTGCGGTCGCCGGTGAGCGCTATAACGCGCAGGGTATGGCGGGGTTGGATAGCGAGCGTTAATACTGGTCTATTGCCAGGTACGTAGCCTCTCTTCCTATGGTATCATGAGTAGCCAGAATTCCGTAAGAGCAGACTGATATACCGGATGAGCGACACGCCTCTGACAACCGAACAGATTCTTGAAAAGGCGGAAGATGTATTGCGGCGCTATGGGCCTGCAAAAGCAACTGTAGTTGATGTTGCCCGTGCCCTACAGATCAGCCATGGGAGCGTCTACCGCCACTTTCCGAGCAAGGCCGCGCTGCGCGATGCCGTGACCCGGCGCTGGCTCGAACGCATCTCAACGCCGCTTGCAGCAATTGCGGCCCGCCATGTGCCCGCGCTAGAACGGCTCCGCGACTGGCTTCACCTGCTGATCCACGCCAAGCGTCACCTTGCCCAGGAAGACCCGGAACTCTTTGCAAGTTATGTCAAACTGTCTGCCGAGGCGCGAGAAGTGATTGGCGAACACGTCACAACGCTGGTTGATCAACTCAGCCAGATAATTGCCGACGGCGTACAGGAGGGTGTCTTTGAGACACTCAGCATTCCGGCTACAGCGCGGGCTGTGTTTGATGCAACGGCCCGCTTCCACAATCCGGTACACGTACAGGAGTGGTCAGACCCCACTATCGATACCGCCTACGCCAACGTGTGGACACTCATTCTGCGTGGCCTCACCCCGCACACGTGAGCCATCGAACAGCCTTCAGGCATCGGCACGCTGCACCATTATTTCACTTGCCGGAATGAGTCCTCTCTGCCGAGAGGGCGATTTCTAGCGCTCCAACGACCCGACCTGCCTTCCGCAAGTTAGTGCTGATACACACCCCGGATGTATTGGCACTGTTTGTTTATCTCCCCTTTACTCTTCCTATCCCCCTTTTTAACAGAATAGTAACAGAGAGAAAAAAGGAAGATAGCCCCTACCACAAAAAGGATTGTATTGGAGACACAAAGCTGAAGATGCAGCAATATCGGGTGCTGTATGAAGGGAACACAAGCACCGAATCCCTGTTTTGCTACGCCCTGTAGGATTGTACTAAAGCAGTAATAAACAGGTAAATAGTCCTATCCGAAAAAGTTCAATATTGGTTTATAATATAGTTCAAGCATAATATGCCATCCTTATAGCAAATATGGCAGGCGGCTATGCAATAGTACAAACTAATATCAGGAGTATCGGGCTATGCAACGGAACACACGCTCATTTTCCTGTACGCTGGCACGTTGGAAACGTTCGGTTGGTGGTGGAGTAGGTATCGGATTGCTGGCGGTGTTTGCTTATATTGGATTGTTGCAGCTTGCACCGACCCCTGCTTATGCCCAGGCTGGTACCGTGTATTATGTCTCGCCCGATGGCGACGACACAAACGACGGGCTATCGTGGGCCACTGCGTTTGCAAACCTGCAAACCGCGCTTGCGGTAGCAAGCGATGGCGCGGAAATCTGGGTGGCGGCGGGCACCTACTACCCCGACGAAGGCACCGGGCAGGTTGATAACGTCCGCAGCAGTACCTTCGCCCTGATCGATGGCGTGGCAATCTATGGCGGCTTTGCGGGCGATGAAGCACTACGCAGTGAGCGCGACCCGGCGACGAATGGCACCATTCTGAGCGGCGACCTCGACCAGAGCGGCGACATTACCGCCAACGATGCCTATCACGTCGTCAGTAGCAACAACAACACGGTTGATACTGTACTCGATGGTTTCACCATCACAGGCGGCAACGCGGATGCCACAGATCCGAATAATCGGGGTGGGGGTATTTTTACACAGAACAGTAGCACCGCTACCTTCACTAATGTTACCATTAGCGGCAACGTTGCCCGCGACGGTGGTGGTATCTACAACGATAACAGCAATCCCACCTTTACCAACGTGGCTATCACAGGCAACACCGCACAGGCGAGCGGCGGCGGAATCTACAATGTGAATGGTAGCAGTCCCACCTTCACCAACGTCACCATCAGCGGCAA
>JAAUSQ010000368.1 GCA_012033195.1 Chloroflexaceae bacterium | reverse complement strand
TGCCTTCTCGCGCAGCGAGCACGGGCGGCTGCGCTACTTCGAGCAGACCGGGCACAATGTCTGCGGCGATATTCTGGCGCTGTGGCAATCGAATGGCCTCGACCTGAACGGCAACGGTATTGCAGGTGACAGCGATGCCGAGCACCTTGCGCTGTTTGGCTTGCCGCTCAGTGGCGAACGCACCGAGCGCTTGAGCGATGGGCGCGAGTATACCGTGCAGTGGTTCGAGCGTGCCCGCTTCGAGTTGCACCCCGAAAACGCGCCGCCGTTTGATGTATTGCTTGGTCGGCTAGGCACCGAGGTATTAACTCCGGCTGAGCCTGTCGATGAGCCTGAACCACCCGTTACCAGTGGGCCACAACATAAGATTGCGTTTGTTTCCGACCGCGACGGCGACAACGAGATCTATAGTATGAATACCGACGGCAGCGCTATTACCAACCTGACCTTTAACCCGGCGAACGACACCGAGCCAGCCTGGTCGCCGGATGGGTTGCAGCTTGCGTTTGTCTCCAATCGCAGCGGCAACAACGAGATTTACATTATGAATGCCGACGGCACGGGGCTGTATCAGCTTACGTTTATGGAAGTGGACAACCGCCGCCCGACGTGGTCGCCCGATGGCCGACGCATTGCGTTTGCGTCGCAGCGGCGCGGCAAGACCGATATCTACACCATTAATCTGTTCGGGGCGGGCCTCACCAATCTGAGCAGCGCCTTTGCCATCAACGAGTCGCCTACGTGGTCGGCAGATGGTAGCCGGATTGCATTTGCCGCCAACCGCGATGCAGGCGACTGGGAGATTTATGCAATGAACGCCGATGGCACCGAACAACAGAATATCTCTGAGTCGCCGGAGGACGACCGCGACCCGCGCTGGTCGCCGGACGGGAGCCGGATTGTGTATGTTTCCAACCGTGAGGGCGACTGGGAGGTATTTACAATGAATGCCGACGGCAGCAACCAGCGCAACATCACCAACTCGCCCGATGACGACGGCTTCCCGGCGTGGTCGCCCGATAGCAACCGGATCGTCTTTCACTCGCTGCCGTTTGTGGCGGGGTCGGCCCCCAACTTTGACCTGTTTGTGATTGACGCGAATGGGCGCAATATGCAGAACCTGACCAACCATCCGGCGAACGACATTCTGCCGACGTGGTCGCCCGTGCCGATTGAGTAGGGGCGGGTGCTCCGGCACCCCCTGATTCCCCCTCGTCCCTTGAGTGGGAGAGGGCGAATCAGGCAACTCGTCCAATTGCCCCATGCCTGAGTAGTTTTGCGCTCTGCGCTTTGCGCTTCAGTGCCCCTTGCCTGCTAATGGTATACTGCCATCGAGAGATTAAGTAACAAAAGGAAGGATTGTACCTATGACACAGCAGCGCTACAATCAGCCGCCCGCTATGCAGATCGACGTGAGCAAAAAATATACCGCGACTATCGAAACGGAACGCGGCAATATCGTGATCGAGCTTGCACCGGAGCACGCTCCCAAGACGGTAAATAATTTTGTTTTTCTGGCGCGTGAGGGCTTCTACGACGGCGGGATATTTCATCGGGTAATTTCGAATTTTATGGTCCAGGGGGGCGACCCGACCGGCAGCGGACGCGGCGGGCCGGGGTACAAGTTTGAGGATGAAACCTATGGCAACCCGCTCAAGCACGAAACGGGCGTTATCTCGATGGCGAACGCGGGGCCGAACACCAACGGCAGCCAGTTCTTTATTACCCACTCGCCGCAGCCGCACCTGAACGGCAAGCACACCGTCTTTGGCAAGGTGGTGAGCGGTCAGGAAGTGGTCGATGCTATCAAGCAGGGCGATAAGATGGCGAGCGTGAAGATCGACGAGCAGTAGGGGCTACCCCTCACCCCCTGCCCCCTCTCCCACTCAAGGGGCGAGGGGGTTGCAGCCCGCATGCGTCAAGCTTTCCCGCCTACGCTCTGGTCGAGCAGGGTACGCAATGCCTCAGCCAGTGGCTCAATCAGCCGCCACTCTTCCGGTTGCAGGTGGGTATTGCCACGCAGCACCAGTTCTATCTTGCTGGTCAGCACCGGAATGAGCGAGCGCTCTTGCTGGTCGAAGAAGCTCAACTGCACCACTTCCGGCTCGTGCGTTGACTCCGCAAATTGCGTACTCTCTTGTACCTCCGCAAATTGCGTACTGTGTCCACCGCCATGCTTGCCCACGCGGATTGCGCCGCGCACATCGGCGACACTGGGTGATATATCAGCGCTGAGAATGTCGTCAATCACATCGGATGGGGTGGAAGGCTGCGCCAGCAGTGCCGCCGCCGAATGGCCGATCCAGTTATTGGCAACCGACTCCGCAAATTGCGGATTCTCCATCGCCAGCCGATGAATATTGATCAGGCGGGTCGCTGTATCGTGCGAGGTGCTGGTTGCTTCGAGAAATACCTGCCACTCACCCACCTTCGCCATTGCGCGGGCCTCGCTCAGCCAGCGGGCCGCCTTGAGCAACTCTTCGCCGCTGCGCCGCCGCGCCCCCACATACAGCCGCGCCAAGTTCTGCAACGCTTCGGGCAGGCTGCCACCGAGCAGCGAAAAGTCGAGGTCGTCTTCGGCGGCAGGCGCACCAAGATGATAGCCCAAGCCGCGCCGCAGCGGGACCGCAGGCTGCGCGTGGGTGAGGTCGCTACCCGTACCAGAGGGGGCCGCGCCGCTGGTGTCGCTGTCAATCAGTCCCTTGAGTCGTTGTTTGTTTGATGCCATAACGCTGTAATAGTTCCTGTGTTAAATCGCGGTATGCCCTAGCTCCAGCGCTATCGGGCGCATAGCGGCTGATCGGCTGTCCGGCGGCGGGTGCTTCAACCAGCCGTACATTAAACGGAATGACCGTAGCATACACCAGGTCGCCGTATGTCTCGCGGATACTCTCTTCAATAAGCTGGTTGACGCTGGTGCGGCGGTCAACCATTGTCACCACAATGCCGCCAATCTGCAAGAGCGGGTTGCTCTGGCGCACCAGGGCAATGGTCGATTCAAGCTGGGGCATGGCCTTGCGTGCAAAGACGTGCGCCTGCAACGGCACCAGGATTTCGTCGGCGGCAACCATGGCATTGACAGTAAAGAGGCCCAGGCTCGGCGGCGAGTCGATCAGCACAAAGTCGTAGTTGTAGCGGGTTTCGGTCAGGGCGGTACGTAGCAGCAACTCGCGCCCGAAGCGACCCGCCAGGGTCAGTTCTGCGCCAGCCAGTTCGAGCGTCGCCGGGATCAGATCGGGGCCATAGGCGGTGGGCACAATCGCAAAGTCGGCCCCGGCGGTGGGGTTGAGCAGCACCTCGTACACCGAATGCTGCAACTCTTCCGGGTTAATACCGAGCGCCATGGTCAGGTTGCTCTGCGGGTCGAGGTCTATCAGCAGCACCCGCAAGCCCGCCTGAGCTAGTTCGGTGCCGACGCCGAGCGTGGTTGTGGTTTTGCCGACGCCGCCTTTTTGCATGGTAAGCGCAAGGACAGTCATGGATTCCTCTAATGTTGTTCGTTGGTACCAGTTACAAGTGCGAAGAATGGAGCAGGTGTTACAATTTCAACTGCCGATAAACGGCCTTTTGTTTGCAATTTTAATCCAAACTCTGTTAACAATTCCCAACAGGTAACGGATTGTATCAGCTTTTAATGGGCTAACTCAAGGCATTAGAAACGGTATGCTTTTCCAGAGTGTGCCAGAGAATAACAT
>JAAUSQ010000367.1 GCA_012033195.1 Chloroflexaceae bacterium | reverse complement strand
CCCCCCGATGATATTCAGTATGCCCAAGATTTAGGGTTGATCCATCTCGATAAACCGTTGCGGATTGCCAATGCCATCTACCGCGAAATTATCCCGCGCGAGTTGATTTACAGCACCGAGTATACGATGGTACAGGAGGCGGCGTGGTACATCGCACCCGACGGACGACTCGACATGCCCAAATTGCTCACCGCATTTCAAGACTTCTTCCGTGAACATTCGGAGCATTGGGTGGAGCGGTTTCGGTACAAAGAAGCGGGGCCACAGTTGTTGTTGCAGGCGTTTTTGCAACGGATTGTGAATGGCGGCGGGCGCATCGAGCGCGAGTATGGGTTGGGACGCAAGCGCACCGACCTGCTTATCGTGTGGCGAGTCGGCAACGAGACGCAACGAGTTGTCATCGAACTCAAGATACAACATAAGTCACGGGAACAGACTATCGCGCAGGGGTTGCCGCAAACGTGGGAGTATATGGACAAGTGCGGCACGACCAGTGGGCACCTTATCATTTTTGACCGCACGGTGGGGAAACCCTGGGATGAGAAAATCTACACGCGCGTGGAACACTACAACGGGCACGAGATTGTGGTGTGGGGCGTGTGAGACCACAGAGTCACCACGACGGGTTCAACCACAACGAGCCAGCCCCACACGCAGACATATCCTGTGGTACGATACCCACAACACAACATCTATCCATGGAACAGCAGCACAAGGAGGACCGCAATGGACACATCCCTCTTCGGCACACCCAAACGCTTTTTTAACACCGCGGGACCAGTGGATTGTGACATCAATTATTGTCTGCCGGCTCTCGAACGCTTTGACCTCAACGAGATACTGGCACTCATTCAACAACGGCGATATTTCATCCTGCACGCGCCGCGCCAAACGGGGAAAACGACCTATCTCAAGGCGTTGGCAAAGCACCTCAACGAGAGCGGCTATTACCATTGCCTCTACGTCAACGTGGAAGCAGGGCAAGCCGCCAGAGGCAAGGTCCATGATGCACTCCAATTTATTCTAGGGGAAATAGCCTTTGAAGCGATGAATAATCTCCAGGATACCTATCTTGATTCTATTTGGCAACACTCATTGGAACGTCGGGGTGCCTATGGAGCATTGAATGACATGTTGTCTCGGTGGTCAAGTCACACCCCCAAGCCCATCGTCTTGTTCATGGATGAGATAGATGCGCTGATTGGCGATACGCTCATCTCCGTGTTGCGCCAACTGCGTTCTGGCTACGACAAACGCCCCGAAGGCTTCCCGCAGAGCATCATCCTGTGCGGGGTGCGCGATGTGCGGGACTATCGCATCTTCTCCGACGAGCAGCAGGCAATGATCTTAGGCGGCAGTGCCTTCAACATCAAAGCCGAATCGTTGCGCCTGAGTAACTTCACCCAACAAGAAATAGCGACGCTCTACCAGCAACATACTGACACCACCGGACAACGCTTTGCGCCTGGTGTCATCGAGATGGTATGGGAGTTGACGCAAGGGCAACCGTGGCTCGTCAATGCGCTCGCCTATGAAGCCTGTTTCAAAATCGGCAAAGACCATGCCCAGCCCATCACGACGGAGATCATCCACGAGGCAAAAGAGCACCTCATCCTGCGGCGCGACACCCACCTCGACCAACTCACGCACAAACTGACCGAAGAACGGGTGCAACGCGTGCTTGTCCCGCTCTTGCAAGGCGAAAGTTTGTATGACTACGGGGCGACAGAGCCGGATATCGAATATCTGGTAGACCTGGGACTCGTGCGGCGGAGCGGCACGGGGATAGTCATCGCCAATGCTATCTATCAGGAGGTTATCCCACGCGAACTGACCTCGATCACCCAACTCTCGCTGGAATCCACGATTCGACCGGCGTGGTACATCGCACCCGACGGCTCGCTTGATATGCACAAACTGTTGACTGCTTTTCAAGCGTTCTTCCGCGAACATTCAGAACATTGGGAGGATCGGTTCCGGTACAAAGAGGCGGGGCCACAGTTGTTGTTGCAAGCGTTTTTGCAACGGATAGTGAATGGTGGCGGGCGCATCGAGCGCGAGTACGGGTTGGGGCGCAAGCGTACTGATCTCCTCATCGTGTGGCGGGTCGGCAACGAAACGCAACGGGTCGTCATCGAAATCAAGATACAACATAAGTCACGGGAAAAGACTATCGCGCAGGGGTTGCCGCAAACGTGGGAATATATGGACAAGTGCGGCACCACTAGTGGGCACCTCATCATTTTTGACCGCACGGTGGGGAAACCCTGGGAGGAGAAAATCTACACGCGCGTGGAACACTACAACGGACACGAGATTGTGGTGTGGGGCGTGTGAGACCACAGAGTCACCGCGACAGTTTCAACCACAACGTGCCGCCCCACACGCATACCTCTCCTGTGGTAAGATACCAACAACACAACATCTATCCATGGAACAGCAGCACAAGGAGGACCGCAATGGATACATCCCTATTTGGCACACCAGAACGCTTTTTTAACACCGCGGGACCAGTGAATAGTGACAAGCATTACTGTTTGCCCGCCCTTGAACGCTTCGATCTCAATGAAGTCGTGTCATTGATCCAAAAAGAACGCTACTTCATCCTGCACGCGCCGCGGTCAAACGGGGAAAAACAAACGTATCTGAAGGCGTTGGCAACGTATCTCAACGAGAGCGGCTATTACCATTGCCTCTATGTCAATGTGGAAGCAGGGCAAGCCGCCAGAGGCAATATGGACAAAGGGATACAAGCCATATTAAGTATCGTAGGAAAGTCCGCCCTCTATGATGTAGATGACCCGTATCCTGCTTCTATCTGGCAAGACACGTTGCGTGATGAAGGTGCGTTGAATGCATTCGCGGTTGTTTTGGGTGAATGGTCTCGTCACACCCCCAAGCCCATCGTCTTGTTCATTGATGAGATAGATGCGCTCATCGGTGATACGCTCATCTCCGTGTTGCGCCAACTGCGGTCTGGCTACGACAAACGCCCCGAAGGTTTCCCCCAGAGCATCATCCTGTGCGGCGTGCGCGATGTGCGCGACTATCGCATCTTCTCCGACGAGCAGCAGGCGATGGTCTTAGGCGGCAGTGCTTTCAATATTAAAGCCAAATCGTTGCGCTTGGGCAACTTTACGCAACAGGACATTGCAACGCTCTACCAGCAACATACCGACACGACGGGGCAACCATTCGCACCCGGTGTCATTGAGATGGTGTGGGAGTTGACACAGGGGCAACCGTGGCTCGTCAATGCACTTGCCTATGAAGCCTGTTTTGAACAACCAGCCGGCAAAGAGCGCACAACCCCCATCACGACGGAGATCATGCACGCAGCGAAAGAGCAGCTTATCTTGCGGCGCGACACCCACCTCGACCAACTCGCGCATAAGTTGATCGAAGAGCGGGTTAAGCGGGTTCTCCTGCCGATTCTCGCAACGGAGCATGTGCCTGAAGAAACGATCCCCCCCGATGACATTCAGTATGCCCAAGATTTGGGGCTGATCCATCTCGATAAACCGTTGCGGATTGCCAATGCCATGTACCGCGAAATTATCCCGCGCGAGCTGATTTACAGCACCGAGTATACGATGGTACAGGAGGCGGCGTGGTACATCGTGCCCGACGGCCGACTCGACATGCCCAAACTGCTCACCGCATTTCAAGCGTTCTTCCGTGAACATTCGGAGCATTGGGTGGAG
>JAAUSQ010000366.1 GCA_012033195.1 Chloroflexaceae bacterium | reverse complement strand
AAATACGGGTAAGTAGTTACCAAATGGCTCAGTCTTCTGCCCGGTCTTTGCGGTCTTTGCGGTCTTTGCGGTTTATAACTCTTTATCCGAACGTGGTATGACAAGGGAGTGGCCGGTTGTCCTAGCCTCACGCGCCATTCTGTTCTTGGGCACTTGGCGGATTCGAGTCAAGCCAGGAAACGAGATCATCCACACTGGTGAAATCGTAGGCGGCATCAAACAACTGTTCAAGCTGATGCCGTGCGAGCGTGCCGATGCGCTCTTCCAGGTCTGGTGTGAGTACGCCGATGCGCCGCGTGAGGAAACGTTGGGTTAGGTACTGTGCTTCTTCCAGTATCCCTTCCTGCTTACCTTCCTGCTTACCTTCTTCTTTCCAAGTCGTTGTCAATTCCATTGTTACCTCCCGTTCGTGTGGTGTCAGTTGTTTCAATTCTTCATGAAATGCGGCCTCTTCATCTTTTGTGAGACGCAGGTACATGTTGATAAAGCCAGAGAGAAACCGCTTGCGTGCGGCATCCAGCCCGAGCTTCGCCAGCATTCGCAAACTTTCCATGAGCACCTTCGGGCGATCACGCTTTGCCATCTGCATCTTCGACATCAAAGCACAAGCTATCGGATTCAGAATGTTCATGTAGTCGTGCCAGTGCAAGCGACGAAGCTGGATGACACGATACCGAAAGGTGAGCACCTCCATATCAGGAAATGCGATGCAAAACGTATCAGGCTCCTCACGGCTGGCTGATGTGTCCGAGAAGAGCGCAATCGGATAAATGGGTATCCCATACTTGAGGTACATCACTGCAAAGTACCAGAACATCCGATGGTTAAAATGGTGCTGTGCTTGAGCTTGGTGCTCCACATGGATGATGAAAAATGCGTCGCCTCCTTTGAACGCGACTTTCGCTACAATGTCCACCTCGTACACGTCGCCGCCGATGATGTCCGTCAACGCTTCCTTGTCAAGAAACTCTATCCTGGTCGTGTCCATAGAAGTCAACACGTCGGGACAGAATAACTCGAGAAACTCGATAAAAAACGTCGTGATCAACTCTTTGAATAGATGATCATGGTCAACCATAGCACCCTTTCATTTCTTGCTCCACGAAAAGAACATGTTGCACATATTATACCATCTGACAGTCGCTTTGCTCCGTTGCACTCCGTTCGGAATGATACCAAATACGGGTAAGTAGTTACCAAATGGCTCAGTCTTCTGCCCGGTCTTTGCGGTCTTTGCGGTCTTTGCGGTTTATAACTCTTTATCCGAACGTGGTATGACAAGGGAGTGGCCGGTTGTCCTCGCCTCACGCGCCATGCTGTTCTTGGGCACCTGGCGGATTCGAGTCAAGCCAGGAAACGAGATCAGCCACGCTGGTGAAATCGTAGGCGACATCAAACAGCTGTTCAAGCTGATGCCGTGTGAGCGTGCCAATGCGCTCTTCTAGGTCTGGTGTAAGCATCCCGGTACGCCGCGTGAGGAAACGCTGTATCAGGTACAATTCACCTTCCAGTATCCCTTCTTCTTTCCATGTTGTCGTCAGTTCCATTGTTTCCTCCCGTTCGTGTGGTGTGAGTTGTGACAGTTCTTCATGAAACGCTGCTTCTTCATCCTTCGATAGCGGCAAATAGGTATTGATAAAGCCAGAGAGAAACCGCTTGCGTGCGGCATCCAGCCCCAGCTTCGCAAGCATTCGCAAGAGGTCAACACATCGGGACAGAACAACTCAAGAAACTCGATAAAGAACAGCGTGATTAACTCTTTGAATAGATGGTCGTGATCTATGATGGTATCCTGTCATCCTCTGCGGCTCTTCCCGCCTCGTGTGTGCATTATACCATCTCACGGGACAGAGTTGCGTTATGTACCGAAGACAACAAACATCCTCTCTGCAACCAGAGGGGATCGAGGAAGAGTCGCATTATGAATCGAAGTCAACAGTGTCAGCGCGGTGCCAGCAGCACAGAAAAACACTATGATTGAATTGGAAACGCTGATTATCAAGCAACCAGGAGACTTATCATCAGAATGGGTGCCTGGACAGTTCTCTGTTGACTTCGGTACCGAAGAACATACAAGGGAGTAGTCACGACGCATATTGAATGCGTCGTGACTACTCTGTTATGTACCAAAGTACTCTGCTGTTATGTGTATTTTTGAATCGTTGCCTTCAAGCGATCTGCATACTGATAGATACTATCAACGTCGTCAATGGGCACCTTGTCTTCTTTATCACCATCGAATAGGCCAAGATATTTCTGAGACCGATTAAACCAGAGCCGACATAGCGGTTTGCGGTTGTTCTCGTCTAGCAGAATACTGCAATAGGACTGCGCGTCACGCATTGCAATACGCTTTACGTCTATGTTTTCACGCAGGATGGCTCGGACGATGTAGTAGCCATCCATTTCTTCCTGGGTCGTAACGATCTTTGGTTTCTCTTCTTCTGGCTCCTGTGTCTCTGCTGCTGGCTCTGTTGTATCATCGGGCAATGTTGGTGCTGGCTCGTCGCTGCTCCCAAGTGCCGATTTAAGTCTGCTACTAATCTGGTCATTGATGTATTGTCGAAACGCTTTAAGCACAATCGGTCTGAACTGCTCCATCGCTGATTGCGACATGCGCCCAGCGTACACCTGAGAGGCAAAGTGTTTCACAAACTCATCCGATGGTGTTTGCATTTCAACGCCAACGATGCGCTTGATCTCAAAGGTGTATTTGAGTTCACTGGCAGTTGTGAGGATATTCCCGACATCAAAGACAGACTTGCAAAACTTTTTGAGTTCATCAACGTCTCGCTCGGTGTAGTCGAGCATATTGAACTCAAAGAATGGCTTGTCGTCCATCAGATTCGGCGCAACGAGGTCGGTGTACAAACGATAGACAATGCCATTTGTTAAGATGGCAAAGCGTGCCTTTGTGACATGGAAATAGCGATGCAGTTGCGATGCTTGCACCTCACCCAGGTGTACGCTATGGTGCTTGCACTCGAAGAGAATAATTGGTTCGCCGTCTTTTAAGATTGCATAGTCTACTTTTTCGCCTTTTTTGGTTCCTACATCAGCCGTGTATTCTGGGGTTACTTCGGTGGGGTCGAAGACATTGTAGCCAAGAGCGGCTATAAAGGGGAGAATAAATGCGGTTTTTGTCGCTTCTTCCGTCTGAATATACTCAACCTGTCGAGGGATGCGTGTTGCAATGTCACGCACCTGATTTAAGAAGTCCATCATTGGCATCCTTCAATGGTCTCAGTAACAAGATGTTTGTCTCTGAGACAGAATTATAGCACACTGATTACTATAGCCTGTCTTGTTTTTGGATTCCAAAGACAACAAAACCCCTGCACCATGTCGCAGGAGTTTGTGCTTTAGAGAGATAGTTGGTATCGTCGGGGCTTTGGCTCCGACGTGGTTTGAAATGCACATTGGCAACTATTCCACTATGCAACAAAACCTTGTGCCAAATTTGGCACAAGGTTTTTCCATCGGCGATCCGTATGTTCTTTCTTTCATAACACAACACGGATCGGCACCGTGTGATCGCTGTAGCATTCTCTCACGCACGCGCACCTCAACGGTTTTCTCGCGTTGCACATTGTGCGCCAGCAACGATTCAAGCTCCTCATCGTCGGTGTCGTACCAGCGGTACATGACTGTTGATTTATGTACCGAAGACAACACGGCAGTGCAAAAGCAAAAGGCACCAGTTCGCG
>JAAUSQ010000365.1 GCA_012033195.1 Chloroflexaceae bacterium | reverse complement strand
CGGCCCCGGCACCAGCGCCCGCCCAGCGCCCTGCACCCGCTCCGTCTGCGGCACCGCGTCGGCAAGGGCCAGGATTCTTCCGGCGTATAGGGCAGGGCTTTGTGCTGCTGGTGCGGCTTGTGTTGCTGCTGGTGGTACTTGCCACGGTTGCGGCGGGTATCACCTATGTCTTTGTGCCTGGTGTGCTGCCCACCATTCCAGCACTCGAAGAGTTTCTTGAGCCACTACGACCCCAACCGCCGCCCCCGGTGCTGCAAGCTACCTTTATCTCGCGTGAGATCACGATCAACGTTTCGGCAGACGCAGATGAGGCAACCATCCTCGAATCCTTCCGCGAGGCGTATCGTGCTGAGATTGCACTGGAATACCCCGACTCGGTGATCAGTTCAAGCGTTTCCATAACCGTCAACTCGTGGGATCGTCTGGAAAATAATGACGACTTTGAACGCTACCGCAGCACGGTTACTGGCTTTGTCCAGATATCGCAACCGTAGGAGTTGCCCGGCTCCGCACGCGCCGGAGCAAGTATGCATATAAAAAGCCCCTCTCCCATTGCTGCGAGAGGGGCCAGTGTACAAGGCTCGTGCTTACACCGCGTCATTGTCCGTCGTTTCATCGCGCTCGAAGACAACATCACGTGCGCCGTTTTCATCCAGCGCAGCGCCATTGTCTTCCTCGTCGCCACCTTCGAGCAACTGCCGCAACCGCATTTCCAGTTCGCGGTCGGCGTCGTTGCGCTCCGATGCCAGCGCCTCAAGCTGTTCGCGCTCCACGTCGCCATCGTCACCCAAACCGAGTAGCGAGCGTGCCCGCTCAACCTCCTGATTGATGGGCAGGTCGGCAGCTCCGTCGGTCGGCTCGATCTGTTCCGGGCCTTCCTGCAACATCCGGGCAATCTCACCCACCAGATCATCACGCTTGGGCCGCCGCTGCTTCTCAATACCGGTACCCGCCGGAATGAGCTTGCCGATGACCACGTTCTCCTTCAGGCCACGCAGATAGTCAACCTTACCATTGATCGAGGCCTCGGTGAGCACGCGGGTTGTCTCCTGGAACGACGCCGCCGACAGGAAGCTATCGGTGTTCAGCGATGCCTTAGTAATACCCAGCAGCACCGTCGCCGCAATCGCCGGGTCACCGCCCTGGCTGACCACATCCTGATTGATGCGGCGCAACTCGGACAGTTCAACCAGTTCACCCGGCAACATCCCGGTATCGCCCGGTTCCTCGATGCGGGCACGCCGCAGCATCTGCCGTACAATCACCTCGATGTGCTTATCGTTGATATTCACACCCTGGCTGCGGTACACCTTCTGCGCCTCGTTAACCAGATACCGTTGCACCGCTTCGCGGCCCTGTAGCGCCAGCAGTTCTTGCGGGTCGGCGCTACCTTCGGTTAGCTGCTGGCCCGTCGAAACCTGATAGGTCTTGCCTTCCTCGAATGGCTCGGTGTCCCCATCTATAATCATCGGACGCAGGCGGGCAGCGTGCGGCACCACCAGCGCGACCTCTTCACGGTCTTCGTTGCTAATGATAACCTTGTTGCCCTGCACCACCAGAATGCCGTTCATCCGCGCCACAATCGGCGGATGCTCAATATCGCTGCGGTTGCTGTGCGCCACCACCTGCCCCTCGCCAACTTCGGCACCACTGTCAACCGTCAGTTCGTACCCGTTGGGCAGTTCATACTCATCGTTGTACACTTCGCTGGCCACAATATAGATCTTGCGTGTGTTGTCTTCGTCCTTATAAATCTGCGCTTTGCCATCAATCTCTGCCAGCAAGGCCTTCCCTTTGGGCGAGCGTGCCTCGAAGATTTCCTGCACACGCGGCAGACCCTGGGTGATGTCGTCGGCACTCGCCACACCACCGGTGTGGAAGGTACGCAGGGTTAGCTGTGTACCCGGCTCACCGATGGACTGGGCTGCTATGATACCCACCGCTTCGCCCGGATCAACCAGCTTGCCCGTTGCCAGGTTGCGCCCGTAGCACAGCCGACAGATGCCGTGCTCCGACTTACAGGTAAGCGCCGAGCGTACATACAGCGCAGTGACGCCCTGCTCTGCCAGTTCTGCCGATAGCTCCTCGGTCAGTTCGTCGTTGCGCTCGGCCAGGATTTCGCCTGTCTCCGGGTGCGTTACATCTCGCGCCAGTACACGCCCGACGACCGCTTTTCAAGCTTCTCCATCAGGTCGGCATCGTCGGCGGTCTGCATCCACACGCCCTCTTCGGTGCCGCAGTCCTCGATCAGCACAATCACATCCTGCGCAACATCCACCAGACGCCGCGTCAGGTAGCCCGCGTCGGCGGTACGCAGTGCGGTGTCGGCCAGACCTTTACGACCACCGTGCGTCGATACAAAGTACTCTAGCACCGACAGCCCCTCGCGGAAGTTCGACTTGATCGGCAGCTCGATAATACGTCCGGTTGGGTCGGACATCAGGCCACGCATACCGGACATCTGGCTAATCTGGTTGATATTGCCACGCGCACCACTCACCGCCATCATCGCCACCGAGCGGTAGGGGTCGAGGTTGTCACGCACGGCGCTGATGGTATCCTTGGTGGCCTTCTGCCAGATTGTCACCACCTCGCGGTAGCGCTCCTCTTCGGTAATCAGACCACGGCGGAACTGCTTCTCAACATCTGCCACCTGCCGCTCGGCATCATCGATGATATTGTACTTGGCATTCGGCACCTGAATATCATCAATGCCGATGGTCATACCGCCGCGTGTGGCATACGAGAAGCCAAGCTTCTTGATCGTATCGGCCTGATACGCGGTCATCTCCGAGCCATAGATACGGGCCAGTTCCTGCATCGTCTTGTTCGGATAGGTGCGGCGAATGCGCTCCAGGTTCTCGGGCGGAATGTTCGCAATGTCGGTGTAGTACTTGTAACACTCGGCGATCACCTCCTTGAGGCCCTTCTTCGGGATCAGGCAGTTGCGGTAGCGCAATGGCGGCAGCAACGCCCGGTTAAAGATAAGCCGTCCGATGGATGTTTGCAGCAGCATCGCCGGTACGTTGTCTTCGCCCCCCGATAGCGGCCTTGCATCCAGGTCGTTGTTGCGAATCCGGCTGATTAGCTCGTTCAGGATCGGCGTATCAACGTGATACTCATCACGGGTGCTGTATGCTGCACCGTTGCTATCGCCCTGCAACTCGGCCATCGCCATACCATTGCCATCGCTGAACTCAACCTGCTGGCTTAGCGTGTAGCGCTTGATCTGTTCCTTGTCGTAGTCGTTCAGGTCGTTCACCGTCATACGAATCCAGATCGGTGCCTGAATATCAATCAAGCCCTTGTCGTAGGCCAGCAGCGCCTCTTCGGGGCCAGCAAATGTCTTGCCGCTCCCCAGCGCACCGGGCCGCACCTGGGTCAGGTAATAACAGCCCAGCACGATATCTTGCGACGGTGTAATGATCGGGTCGCCGTGCGCCGGACTGAGCAGGTTGTACATACTCAGCATGCGGGTGCGGGCTTCTTCTTGCGCCTTGCGCGAGAGTGGCACGTGTACAGCCATCTGGTCACCGTCGAAGTCGGCGTTAAAAGCTGTACATACCAGGGGGTGAAGCTGTATAGCTTTTCCCTCAATAAGCTTGGGCTGAAATGCCTGTATGCCAAGCCGGTGAAGAGTAGGTGCACGGTTAAGCAAAACAGGATGTCCTTTAAGAACATTCGTCAAGGATGTCCCAAACAACAGGACTCT
>JAAUSQ010000364.1 GCA_012033195.1 Chloroflexaceae bacterium | reverse complement strand
TCAAACATCGATTACAGATTATATTTTGAGGGACGCCAACAATAGCGAGTGCTTTATCGGGGCATATCGCCAACGCGCATACGGAGCGCAGCGCCCACCCGCACCAGGCACTGCCGATGCAGCAGGTGGACCTCCTCCAACGGGGACTATCAAAGAAATCGACGTAGCGTGGCGACTTCGTTTAGTGAGCTTGTGCAGGTTTATTGACGTGATTCGTCTTATACAATGCTCATTTTTGCGATTGCCTCTTTTGAATACGGCTTATTGCTTCCTCGGCCACTTCTGCTGCCGTACCAAGGATATAACTCTCCCTATCGGGTACTTCTTCAACAATACGAGTCAGATAAGGAATTGCCTGTACCGCTCCCAGTTTCCCTAACGCTTCAATCGTAAAACAGAGGAGTTCATCTTCAGGATCGTCGTCCGCTAGATTGGTAGCTTGAGCTTCGACGTTAAACTGCGCCATCACTTCGAGCAGGGAGCCAACTGCACGTTGATCCCCAATAGTTCCTAACGCACCGATTGCCCATACGTTCACTGGAATCATATGTTCATCCTCTGGATCAATTGCTGTATCACCAACCAACTGAAGCAGGTCAGGAACAGCTTCAGCGTCGCCAATTTCGCCCAGCGCATTGGCAGCAGCGATTCGCACCGCAGGCCACGGATCACGTAAGCATACACAGAGGGCTGGGACAGCCTCGGTGTTTCCAATTTCTCCCAATGCGATGGCGGCAACTGCACGAAGTGCGTCGTCTTGGTCCGTCAGGACAGTGACTAAGCTTGAAAGAGCTTGGGGGTCACCGATTTTTCCAAGCGCCACAATCGCTTCCTCTTTCACCGCTGAAGCGGGTGTTTGTACTTCCACGATGAGGTACGGGACAATCTCGACCGCTTTGAGGAACCCCAACGTCTCAATAATCAATTTCCGAACCGCCACCGTAGCCGGAGCAAGCGCCGTCAACAAAGGCTGAATAGCAGCCTGCCCCATTTCTAGTAACTCAAAAACAGCATCGCGCCCGATACTTTCGTCATTGAGGCTAGTAATCAAGAGGCCGATAGCCGTATCCGTGGGCAGTTCTCCTAGAGCAAAGACCGCTTGTCTCCGCACATTAAATGACGGATCGTTCAAGGCGGCTTGGAGGCGTTGCAAGAGCATACCAGTAGTGTCGTCCATTGACGTAGGCTCGTCCTGTGTAGCCATCGTTCTCCTCGTTCTATTCAATCAGCAGACCGAGCAATTCTGGGAATAGTTACTCATTATGGTAACCAATAACCTCTCCCTTTAGGTGTTACTCCAGTTCGCAGGCCAATTTGTAAAGGTGAAAATGCAGTCGAAATTCTAGACATCCCGTAGAAACGGATCGGTTTACCTCTCGCCCAATTACGACATGGGACACACGGTCCAGCATCGTCCATTGTCGCCACAGATCTACCTGTTCGTGACACACCCATAGCGGGCATCCTCTCAGATGGTGAATTATACGCTTAGAGTTAGTTGGACTGGTTGTTACATAAAGTTCACCATCAATATACGCAGTCGCCACTGTGATGCGTTTTTCCCCCTCGCTAATGTTCAGACCTCTTATTTCCTCCATTATTTCAAGAGCATCAAGGACTAAGTCGAGTCCATCCAGGATGGACTCCAAGGCTTGGGGCTTTCTAACGGTTGTTTGGTATGTGTTGAGCTGACGGCCTCCTTTGGTAGTATCTTTTGTCGTCCTGCTATAAACTGACAGCGCCACTTCCCCGCTCGGGTCCGTCCCGTTCACCGGGTTGTTGGCGGTGTAGCCATAGCGGTTCAGCTCGACCGGGTGCTGAACATCGATAGGGTACGTATCTCGCGTCAGGAAGCGCCCGTCGGCGGGCTGGTAGTACCGCGCCCGCAACGAGTACAGCCCCGTCGCCGCGTCGTACTGCTGCCCCGTGTACCGATAGGTGGTGCCTGGCGCGGAGGAGCCATGCTGCAGCACCCCAAACGCATCGTAGCGGTAGCTTTCGGCCACCGTGCCGCTGCTGGTCAGATCGCGGCACTCGCCTGTGCCGTGGCGTTACGCTCCCGTAACCGCCCAGACAATCACCGAGCCATTGACCCCAGAACAGCCGATATAGACCCCATTCGGGCTCCACGCCACCGACCACAGCTCACGGTTTGTTTCATACACCGCCTCGCACGTGCCCGTCGCCACGTGCCAGCATCGGACATCGCCGTCTGTCCCACACGTCGCGAGGAACGTGCCATCAGGACTCCACGCAAGGCTCGTAACCCAGTGGTGATGACCGGCCAGGGTCAGGGGTGCCACTGCTGTTCCCGGCTGCCACAGCCTGACCATGTTATCGTAGCCCCCACTGGCGAGCCACTCCCCATTGGGACTCCAGGCCACCGTATTAGCCCCATCAGGATGCGCTTCCAGCCGCTGGAGCAGGCGCTGCGTGGGCAGGTGCCAGAGATATACCCCCCCATCGTCACTGGCAGTGGCCCCATGGGTTCCGTCCGGATGGAAGGTCGCTTCGCGCAGTGGCCAGTATTTATCCGGTTGTTGGGGCGTATGCTGCAGCGTGGCAAGCTGCTGGTGCTGACGCAGATCCCACCACTGCGCACTTCCATCACTGCCCGCGATCAAGATCGTGTGCCCATCCGGACTGAACTGGACATCCAGGGGCGCGGCGACAGTACGCCCGGTGTCGTGCTCAACGAAGGGAGCATTCGTCCAGGTCAGGCGGTCGTTGGTGCGCCCGACCAGGTCAAGCTCCGTGACCAGATCTATCTCGAAGAGGGGGGACAAGGCACGACCAGCTACCCAGCGGTTCTCGGTACGGGCTTGCATGTCCGTGATCGAGTCCCAACTCCAGAGCGCCACCTGATGTCCACCGGCGGCCAGAATAGCATACGTCTCTGGATGCAGGTGCGCCCGGTAGACGTAATCGCCCCTTATGTTCGGTGCGAGACCCCAAACTAGGCGTTCGGTCCGAATATCCCAGAGTTGGAGATTGACCCCGGTATTGAATATACCCCCACCCGCCGTCAAGACGCTGGTGCTCTCGGGGCTAAACACAATGCTGTAGACTTCTTCAACTGGGTCGAGGTCAGCACCCCAATCCAATCCGGGGGGAACGTCCAGGGCCGCACCGGCTGCCCAGTCAACATCCGCAGGCGTTGCCTCGGTAATGTAGGCCAGCGGGGCGGGATAAATGGGGGCATCGTGTCCCCAGACATTGGTACGATAATTGAATAAATCAGGCATATACATACTTCCTTACGAATAGTCTTAGCAATGCCAACCGCTCGGACGCAGGCTTTCACATACGCGCTTGTCATAAGAATAGCACATTATCGATGATAGATGTGCCTCCTTGCCGCAAAAAACCCTGCAACGGTTGCTCTAATGTCTCTCCCTGGTGCGAGCTGCACAAGCATGCGCTCCCGTCGTGGATCGTCCCTATCCAGTGCTGCACTCCCTATATGGTTTCTCAAACATCGATTACAGATTGTATTTTGAGGGACGCCAACAATAGCGAGTGCTTTATCGGGCATATCGCCAAGGCGCATACGGAGCGCAGCGCCCACCCGCACCAGGCACTGCCGATGCAGCAGGTAGTCGAGCGCATCGGTGGGGCCACGGTAGCGCCCACGTTCCACCGCCAGCGCCAGATGCGTTTTGACCCGCTCCATATCCAGCAAATCGGGGGTGGTGGTGCGGACTGGCAAGCTGTC
>JAAUSQ010000363.1 GCA_012033195.1 Chloroflexaceae bacterium | reverse complement strand
GTCAGCATAATAATTGGCATATCGCTCTCCTGCCGGAGGAATACGGCATACCGAAAACCATCAGGCGCGGCAACATAACATCCAGGATTAACAGGTCGGGCACTCGCGGCGGGCGAGTTCTAACCCCTGGATGCCATCTGCCGCATATAGCACACTATAGCCTTCGCGCTCCAGGTTATAGCGCAGCGTTTCGGCAAGCGTTGCCTCATCTTCAACCAGCAGAATTGTATGTACCATATAATCATTATAGCATGGCAATGTGTCGCCAATATGCGCAAGTCTCGCAAAACAAGATCCAATAGTAACTGATGTGATAATGGCATGTATTCTTTTTGGTTGCGCAAGCCAACCAGCCTGCCCATTTTTCCAGGATGGTGGCTAGCCATGCAGCGGATGGCACCCGTGCCCCGATAGGCTACAGTATAGCCAGGCTTCTACATTTACTTTGAGGAGGACTCAATGGAAACATCACAGAACATACTGGGCATGCTGTCGGGGCAGCTTGCCAATGCTGTCGAGCGGGTTGGCCCGGCGCTGGTGCTGGTAAACGGACGGCAGCGCCTGCCCGCAAGCGGTGTGGTCTTTGATCACGAACTGATCATCACCGCCGACCATGTGCTGGAGCGTGAGGAAGATCTGTCAATTGAAACGCACGCCGACCAGACGATGGCGGCGCAGTTTGTCGGGCGCGACCCGGCCTCCGATCTGGCGGTGCTGCGCGTGCCCAACCTGGGCCTCGATCCGGCTCCGACCGCAGCAGGTGCGGCGCGGGTGGGACAACTTGTGCTGGCAGTCGGGCGGCCTTCTAGCGGCGGTCCGATGGCAAGCCTGGGGGTTATCAGCGCCAGCGGTGGCCCACTCCGTACCCGGCGTGGCGCAGCGGTTGACCGCTATCTCCAGACGGATGCTACCCCGTACCCCGGCTTTTCGGGTGGCCCGCTGGTTGACTCGATGGGCACGGTCGTTGGTATCCTGACAACCGGCCTAGTCAGCGGCACTGCCCTCGCTATTCCAACCGACCTGGCCTGGCAGATCGGGCGCACACTCTCGCAGCAGGGCCACATCAAGCGCGGTTTTCTGGGCATTGCCAGCCAGCCAATCTACCTGCCCGCCGCACAGCGGGGCAACCTCACCCAGGAGCGCGGCCTGCTGGTGGTACGCGTGGAAGAGGGCAGCCCCGCCGAACAGGGGGGCATGCTGATTGGTGATGTGCTGGTAGCAATGAACAACCAGACGATTACCGACACCGACCAGCTTCAGGCAATCCTGGCAGGTGGCGTGGTTGGGCAGGCGTTGCCGGTAACGGTGCTGCGTGGTGGCAGCGTCCAGACGATCCAGGTAACCGTTGGCGAGCGCGAATAAGACACTCTTGCCCCGTGCCCCTTTGCCCGGTCGCCCATACCGGCGGCAGGCAGGGGCGTGGGGTGCCCGGAGCATTGGGCGTAAAAGCTAGAAAGTATACAGACAATGACAACGCTAGAAATAGAAACCCCTGTGGCTGAGGATGAACTGCAACCCTCCATCGATACACTGTTGCAGCGGGTGCGGGCCAGCGTGGTGCAGGTACGCAACCGGGCGCGTGGCGTTGGCGCGGGGGTGGTCTGGCAAATAAACGGGGCCGTGCTGACCAATCACCATGTTGTTGCGGGCGAACGTGGCCCGATTGAAATACTGTTGACCGATGGGCGCAGCTACGAGGCGCACGTTGTTGCCAGCAATGCCGACCTCGACTTGGCGCTGCTGGAAGTGCAGCAGGTCGGGCCGGGTGCATTGCCACTCGTAGCGGTGGGCGACTCAACCAGCCTGCGCGTGGGCGAACTGGTCTTTGCTATCGGGCACCCGTGGGGCCAGCGCGATGTTGTGACGGCGGGCATCATCAGCGGTACCGGGCGGGTCAACATTCCCGGCTATGCCGAACCGGTGCCCTATGTGCTCTCGGATGTGTTGCTGCGTCCGGGCAATTCGGGCGGGCCGCTCGTCAATGCTAATGGTGGCGTAATTGGTATCAATGCGATGATCCGGGGCGGCGACCTGTCGGTTGCCATTCCGAGCCATATGGTCATCAGATGGATAACCGCACTGGAGCGCATACTATGATCCAGGTTGGTATAGTGGCCCCGACCCCGGCGCTACGGGCGGGGCTACGTGCCATGCTCAATTTACCCGATGTCCAGGTTACCGCCGAGGCGGGTTCGCTGCTGGCGCTCTTAGCGCCAAGAGCGCATATTGATGGTATTATTGTAGCGGATGAAACGCTTCTGGATGATCTGACTGATCTTGAACGGGATACCAGCGGACTTGCACTTGTGATCCTGACGGACACAACCCGGATGGCAGCCGTGTTACAGCCGCTTCCGTTGCGTGGGTGGGCGCTTGTGCCACCCGATGTGCCACCCGAAAGCTTGCTGGCAGCACTTGCGGCGGCGGTGCAGGGGCTGGTTGTTTTTACACCAGCTCTCGCACAGCATGCACTGGCCCGCCAGATCACAACCGATGCCAGTGCCGCCACTGAACACGAGGAACCGTTGACTTCCCGCGAAAGCGAAGTCCTGGCCTTGTTGAGCCAGGGACTATCCAACAAAATGATCGCGCAACGACTTCAGATCAGTGAGCACACCGTCAAATTCCACGTCTCCTCAATTTATGCCAAACTGGGTGCATCAAGCCGCACCGAGGCCGTAAGTCGAGGGGCACGACGGGGACTGGTGTCGTTCTAGCGGCGGGCTACCGTGCGTTCTACATGGCAGAAAGGGGACAGGGCATGGCAACCAAGCCAATTATTTTGAGTGTGGATGATGACCCGAACGTGCTGCGGGCAGTTGAGCGCGACTTGCGCCGGGAGTATGGAAAAGAGTTTCGCATTGTGCGGGCCGACTCAGGCAGTAGTGCCCTCGACGCCTTGCAGCAACTGCGCCTGCGCAATGAGCCGGTTGCACTCGTGCTGGTCGATCAGCGGATGCCACAGATGAGCGGGGTGGAGTTTCTCGAACAGGCAATGCAGATTTACCCCGACGCCAAACGCGCCCTGCTGACGGCCTATGCCGATACGGATGCTGCAATTCGGGCGATCAACTCGGCCCGCATCGATTATTATCTGATGAAGCCCTGGGACCCACCCCAGGAAAACCTCTACCCAATCCTGACCGACCTGCTCAACGACTGGCGGGCCTCGTTCCGTCCCCCCTTTGAGGGTATCCGGGTAATCGGGCATCGCTGGTCGGCAGAAACCCACAACGTCAAAGATTTTTTAGCCCGCAATCAAGTACCCTATCAAAGCCTGGATGTTGAGGTGGATACCGAAGCGCAGCAGATGATGCGCGATCTGGGGCTTGAACTCAATTGTTTGCCTGTGGTGCTATTTACCGATGGCAGCTATATGGTGCGCCCCTCCAATACACAGATTGCCGAGCACGACGAAGTCAAGCTGACGACCCGGCCTACCGGTGGCTTCTACGACCTGATCATTGTGGGTGGTGGCCCCGCTGGATTGGCGGCGGCGGTGTATGGCGCATCCGAGGGGCTGCGTACAGTGCTGATCGAGCGCGAGGCACCCGGCGGGCAGGCCGGCACCAGTTCGCGCATCGAAAATTATCTGGGCTTTCCTTCGGGCCTGAGCGGGGCCGACCTTGCCCGTCGCGCACTGACGCAGGCGCGGCGCTTCGGGGTGGAGGTGCTGACGCCGCAGGAGGTGACGGGCCTGACAGTGAAAGACCCCT
>JAAUSQ010000362.1 GCA_012033195.1 Chloroflexaceae bacterium | reverse complement strand
CGATACCTGCGACGGGCAGCGGGTGCCGGTTGCGGCACATAACGCAGTGCCAACGGTGGCAGCAGGACCGGTCGCAGCCGATGATCTGCTGGCATGCCCGTTTCCCGGTCTGCCCGCTGGCAGTGCGCCCGATTATCCGGTACGGATTGTGATGATTGACAAGCAGGCCGAGATTGTGCGCTTGCAGAATGTCGGGCCGGTGCCGATTGATCTTGAGGGGTGGGTGATGTGCAGTATAATGGGCAATCAGCGTCATCAAGGCATAGGGGGCGTGCTGGCTCCTGGCGAAACGCGGGACTTTCCACACAGCAGCGAGAATATCTGGCGCAACCGTGAGCCTGATCATGGCGTGTTGTACGATGCACAGGGGCAACTGATAAGTTTTTGGGAAGACCAGATTGTAGAATAGGAGAGGACTGAATGAGCGAACAGACGCCCGCCGTGCTCCGAGAACGTCTGGAGGAGCGCAAGCGCCTGAACCTGGGCGAAGGCCGTGCCCTGCTGGAAATGCTCGAACAGGCGCAGGCCGAGATCGAACAACTCAAGGCGCAGTTGACTGCCACCGAATCGGATGAGGCAACCGCACCCGCGCCTGCGACAACCCCCCTTGCTACGGCTGTGGACAATAGCCTGCCGCCACAATTGCAGACTCTGATAGACGAAGTCGGCCAGATGCAGGCCACAATGAACCCTGGCAGTGTGGCGGGCATGGTGTATGCCTGGTGCAAAAGCTGGCTGCATGTGCGTGCCCAGCTTGTAGGCACCATCGCAACTGAACAGCAATTGCACGACACTATTCGCCACCTAGAGCAAGCTGCCGTCAACCTGGTACTGCGCTTGCAAACAGAGATGAAACACGAGACGGAGGACGCATAAACCCACACGAGAGGAAGCACAGAGGAACTTCATGACAGAACTTTATCGCTGGTGGCAAACAGGCGTTGTGTACCAGATTTATCCACGCAGTTTTCAAGACAGTAATGCCGACGGTATAGGCGACCTGCCAGGGATCATTACCCGCCTCGATTATTTGCAGTGGCTTGGTGTAAATGTGATCTGGCTGTCGCCTATTTTTCAATCGCCAATGGCAGACTTTGGCTACGACGTTTCCGACTACACCGCGATTGAACCGATCTTTGGGACGATGGATGACTTCGACCGCCTGCTGACCGAAATGCATCGGCGGGGTATGCGGCTGATGCTCGACTTTGTGCCGAACCACACTTCTGATGCGCATCGCTGGTTTGTTGAATCGCGGGCGAGCCGCGACAACCCGAAGCGCGACTGGTACATCTGGCGCGACCCGGCCCCGGATGGTGGGCCGCCCAACAACTGGCTGAGCTATTTTGGTGGCTCGGCGTGGCAGTACGATGCGCCAACTAGACAATATTACCTGCATTTGTTTGATGTAAAACAACCCGACCTGAACTGGCGCAACCTGGATGTACGGGCCGCCATGTACGATGTGCTGCGGTTCTGGTTCGATAAAGGCGTTGATGGCTTTCGGGTCGATGTGATCTGGTTGCTTATCAAAGATGCAGAGTTCCGCGACAACCCGCCCAACCCGGACGCGCCCCCCGATGCGCCCCCCCGCGAGCAGCAACTGCGTGTGTATACCGAAGATCAGCCGGAAGTTCACGATGTGATTGCCGAAATGCGGCAGGTCTTTGATGCGTACGACGACCGGGTGATGATCGGGGAGATCTACCTGCCCTACGCCCGCCTGATGACCTACTACGGCTCATCGGCCAAAGAGGTGCATCTGCCCTTTAACTTTGCGCTGCCGCTGCTGCAAAGCTGGACTGCCGAGCGGGTGCGGGCCGTGGTCGATAGCTACGAGTCGCAACTGCCCGCAGATGGCTGGCCCAACTGGGTGCTGGGCAACCACGACCAGTCACGCTATGCTACCCGCGTGGGGCAGGCCCAGGCACGCATTGCCCAGATGCTGCTGCTGACCCTGCGCGGCACGCCCACCTGCTACTATGGCGATGAGCTTGGTATGGAAGATGTAGCCATTCCGCTTGAGCGGGTGGTTGACCCATCGGGCTTGCACGGCGATTATGGGCGCGACCCGGAGCGCACGCCGATGCAGTGGGATGCCTCGCCATATGCGGGCTTCTCGACGGTGGAGCCGTGGCTACCGCTTGCCGACGATTACCAGACCCGCAACGTGGTGGCCCAGCGCGACGATTCAACCTCGATGCTGACCTTGGTGCGGCGGCTGATTGCACTGCGCCACGACTACCTGGCCCTGCGCGTGGGCAACTATCGCTCGCTCCACACCGATAACGCGGCTATCTTTGCGTATCTGCGGGTTGCCGATGAGCAGCAGGTGCTGGTGGTGCTAAACTTTGCATCGGCGGCGCAGCACCTCGATCTGTCATCGGTGGGCACCACTGGCACACTCCTCTGCACCACCCACCTGGACGATAGCGGCAGTGTCACCCTTTCGAAACTGGCCCTGCGTCCCGATGAAGGAGTGGTCATTGTGCTAGGATGATACAATAACCGTATCCGCTCCCGACGCTTCCGGCTCATCTTCCGCTGCCGGAGGCGGGGAGCAGCACATCTACATGGAGCATTGATAGAAGTATTATAGAAAGGAATAACCGATGGCGCTTGATCTGCTCCCTTATGCGTATTTTGAAGGGCAGTTTGTGCCGATTGAAGAGGCCAGAGTGAGCCTGACCACCCACGCATTGCAGTATGGTACCGGTGTATTCGGGGGTATTCGGGGCTACCTAGCCGAGGACGGCAGCGCAATTAACATCTTTCGCCTGCCCGACCACTTCCGCCGCCTGCGCAATTCGGCCCGCATGGTCAAAATCAATCTGCCGTATGGTGTGGAAGACCTGTGTGAACTGGCGATTGAACTGACGCGCCGCAACGAGCCAACCAGCAATGTATACTATCGCCCGTTTGCCTACAAGAGCGGGCAGAACCTCGCGCCGACGATGTACGGGGTAGCCGATGAGTTTGCGATCTTTATGACACGCCTGAACGAATACTACACCAATACCAGCGGCCTACAGGTGATGGTGTCGTCGTGGCAGCGCCTGCCCGATGTGGCGATTCCGTCGCGGGCGAAAATATCGGGGAGCTATATCAATTCGAGCCTTGCCAACACCGAAGCTAAAGAGTATGGCTTTGATGAGGCGATTATGCTGAACGAACGCGGCAAGGTGAGCGAGGGCAGCGCTTCGAACCTGTTCCTGGTGCGCGACGGTGTGCTGATTACGACGCCCGTCACGGCGAGCATCCTGGAGGGTATCACCCGCCGCTCAATCATCCAGATTGCCCGCGATATGGGCATCCCCTTCGAAGAGCGCGAGGTTGACCGCTCCGAGCTGTATATTGCCGATGAGCTGTTTTTCTGCGGTACCGGGGTGCAGATTTCGGGCATTGGCGAGGTGGACAAGCGCCCGGTAGGGGAGGAGTACCCTGGCCCGATTATGACAGCCCTGCGGAACCGCTTCCTCGATGTGGTGAAGGGCAAGGTGCCCGAATACCGCGAGTGGCTCACACCCGTGCCGATTGCGTCGCCCATTCCGGCGCAGTAGGGGCTTCGTGTCTCAGCCCGGTGCTTCAGCGCCGGGCACTATTTACCCCGCATCTACAGATCACGCTTGCCAAACGTAAACATTGCTATGCCAAGCGCCAGCAGCGCATACACGCCCGCATAGATGACCATGGCGGTGCTTGGCACTGATGCAAGGCTGAAAGGCGTTGGTACCGCGTTCAT
>JAAUSQ010000361.1 GCA_012033195.1 Chloroflexaceae bacterium | reverse complement strand
GGCGGTTGCGGCGTCCCGTCTGATGGCTAGCCAGCTGTTTGGATTGGCGCCGCACGATCCGGCGAGTATGGCGGCGGCCATCGCCATCGTCGTACTGGTGGCGCTGCTGGCTGCCATAACCGGCTACGATCCGTTTGTAGCGCGGCGTGGCAGGGGCGGCTGCTGGTGGCAAGTCTGGCGGTGCTAGTTCTGCTGGTGGGGCTGTATCCGCGCCTGACGCGGCTGTTGCCTGCCGCCGACGAAACACAGGCCCGCGCCGAGTTGCGTATCCTGCTGCTGCTCACTGTCGCCATGATTGGTGTGCGATTGGTGGCGGGGCTGTTCCCCACCTTCGACTCACACGATTGGTACATCCACGAAGATCGGCAATACCTCTTTCAGCAGGGCAATCTGCTGCTGTTTGACAAGCCCGCCGAGTTCAGCAAGAGTCTGGCGATTGTACCGCCCGCCTTTTATATTCTGGTTGCGCCCTTCTCCACCCTGACTGTAGACACTGTACCAACCACACAGGGGTTGTACGGCTTCCTCGATGGGGTATCGGTGCTGTTGCTGGCGCTGCTGGTGCGGCAGATGGGGGGCAGCCCACGGGCGGCACGGCTGGCGCTGCTGCTGCTCGGTCTCTTCCCAATCCAGTATACGGCGCTGTGGTGGGGCTTCGGCCCGCAAGTCATCGGGCAAGCGCTCATTCTGCTAGTCGCCGTATTTGTCGCCGCCCCCAATCTGCGCGGACGCTGGCCCTGGCTGGTGGCAGGGGTGGTGTTCTGTATGATCATCCTGACTCATAACGGTGTGGCGTTGCTGGGGGCTTCTGGCTAGCGGGCTATGTAGCACTGATGTGGCTACTGCAACGAGCGCAGCGCCCGCACTGGCTTGGCTGGGGTAGCGTTATGGTAGTGGTCGGGTTGGCCGCGATTGTGCTGCTCTATATTGATGTGATTGCACTGCAATTACAGGGCGTATCAAGCAATGATCGGCTGGCCTTCACAGATGATGATATCTTCCGGGTGAAGTGGACACTCGGCACGCTGTGCAGTTCGTTTACCCCCTTCACGCCGTCCTGCGATCAGTTCATTGGGGGCAACGACCCGGCAACTATTTTGCCACAGATTGGCATCACCCTGCTGAGTATCACGCTGCCGCTGGCAGGGGTGGGTTATGTGGTGTTCCACACCCATAACAGGCTGCGCTGGCTGGTGCTGGCGTGGCTGGCGAGTGCGGGGCTGTTTTTTGCGGTCGATATGGCCTTCGGCTTGCAGGTACGCTATATCTACTTTTTGATGCCGATGCTCTGCGCAGGGCTTGGCCTGCTGCTCGATCAGTTGCAGCGCCGCTGGCGCGGGGCGTGGCTGATCAGCTATAGCCTGCTGGGGTTGCTAGCCTATGCCGCCCTGACACTCTGGTACAGCGGCGTAGTCGAGGCAGTCAAGCCATCGCTCAGGCCACTGACGCATTAGGGCGGGGTATACGCTGCTGTACATAACAACTCATGAGAAACTATCGAACCCTATGACTAACACCCTCCGCCGCCTGCCCTACACCGCCCAATCGACAGCGCTGCAACTGGCAACCGGTAGCGCAATGCTGGCAGGTCTCGACGACCTGACCAATCAGCCGCCGCGTGGGGCGCTGCGCTGGTATACTATGACTACGCCTGCCGTCATCCTGGGCACCGGCCAGAAGCTCACCGAATTCGATAGGAACGCGGCACAGGCAGCGGGCATCGTGCTGCATCGGCGGTCGAGTGGTGGTACTGCCGTGTTTGCCGACCCGCTGCTGCTAATGCAGGATATTGTGCTGCCCACCGACCACCCGCTCTACACGTTTGATGTTACCCGCTCGTACTACTGGCTGGGTGCGTTGTGGGTAGCAGTGCTGGCACGCCTCGGCATTGCCGCGCATCTTATCGATGTGGAAGCGGCCCGCACCGATACCCGCGACCTCGACCCGCTCACCCGTCGGTCGTGTTATGGGGGCCGTTCCCCGTACGAGGTGCTGGTGAATGGCAAAAAGCTGGTAGGTCTGGCGCAGACCCGCCGCCGCGCTGGGGCATTGCTACAAACGGGTATCTATACACACTGGCAGGCGCAACCACTCGCCGACCTGCTGCTGCTGACGACCGACGAACGTGCTGCACTGGTGGAGCGGCTCAATCGGCGGGTAGTGGGCCTAGGCGATCTGCTGCCCAACTATCATCCTGCCGACCTGTTGCCTGCCTTGATCGAAGCCTTTGAGCAGGAATTACATACACAGCATGGCATCACCCTGGAAGACAGTACCTGGAATACAACCGAGCTTGCCACCCGCGAACGTGAGGCGACAGGCCGCTATGGGCCGCTGGGGTAGGCGAGGCTGGCAGCCATAGCCAGAGTTTTGACAAGGGTTAATCCACCTGCAATGGCAACTGCGGCGATATACACATCGACTACCCCGATGGGCCGACCGAGCGCATCAAGTTCGGCGCGTACTCGTCCGGCGTGTTCGGCTGCGGCACTATCAAAAGGGAGCACCACAAAACGCTGGACAAATGCCTGCACCCGCAGCCGTTCCTGTTGCGGAGTACGGCTGCGATAGATGCCGCGTACCAGTTCGGTCAGTACAGGCGTGCATAGCACCATATCAGCGGGTGCAGTGTTATTGATCCGCTGCTTGACTAGCGAGTCGCATCGCCGTATATATGCAATACAAGCACTGCTATCAAGTAAATATTTCATTGTTATCTATCAGAATTGGTACTTGTCCATTGGCTCGTTGTAGTGGTTTCTTCCTCATCGCACTCATACCCCTCGTCCACATCGAGTGGGAAATCCGGGCTAGAACCTGCGGTTCGTTCAATAAACGCCTGCCATTCATGGTCAGGTGGAGTATCGGGAAGCGGCTCGTCAAACTGCACTGTAACGGTTAGCAGCAGTTTGGCAAGGCGCTCGCCCACGGGCAACTCAAGCCGCAGCTTGCCATCGTCGCCCACCACGGCGTTGACATAAATACGGCGCGGTTGGGTCGGGGTGTCATCCGGTAAAATACGATAATCGCCTATCGGGGTTGGTTCGCTGGTTGACATAGCTCATTCCTTTCGTTTGCTGCTATTGTACCACCCCCATTGCTGCAACTCTGCTGCGGCGCTTTTCGTCATGTATTGCAGATGATAGGTGGTCACAACATATTGATAATATGGGGAAAGAGAGACAATGACAACAACGACAATCCGCGAACGGCAAGGGCTGGGCATGCTCCTGTTGCGCCTGCTGTACTTCTTCCTGGTGGGGCTGTGGCTGAGTGGCATCTGGGCCGCGATTGCATGGGTGCTGTGTGTCACCATCATCGGGCTACCGCTGGGTCTGTGGATGCTCAACCGTCTGCCGCAGATTACAACGTTACAGCCAGAAACACGCGATCTGGTGATTACGGCGACGGGCGAAACCTACGTACGCGATGTGCCGCAGCACAACTTCATTATTCGGGCGCTGTACTTCTTTGCAATTGGCTGGTGGTTTAGCGCCATCTGGATGAGCCTTGCGTGGGCGCTCAGTGCAAGCATCATCGGTCTGCCGATTTCGTTCTGGATGTTCAACCGGGTGCCTGCAATCATAACGCTGCAACGTAGCTAAACAGTCAATAAGATCTGGTATTATAAAGATGGACCAAGTGTCCCTGCCCAACCACTCTTCCCTCACGCCGAGGGGAGGGTGGTTTATATATTCTGGAGGAAAAGCGATGGGCGGCAGGGCCATGCTATAATGCTTGAGTACGCTTAA
>JAAUSQ010000037.1 GCA_012033195.1 Chloroflexaceae bacterium | reverse complement strand
TGATGGGCCGCCTGCCCTACACCGCCCTGCGTGATGCGGCCTTTTCGCACCCAACCCTGGCCGAATCGCTCAATAATCTGTTTAGTTCACTTGAAGCATAATTCTATCAATGTAGCACTATAAAACAGATTTTGTGCTATAATGCAAAATCCGGTACATTAGCTATGAACAGAGTAGCGCGACAACCATCAATCGTTTTCGAGCACTTGCTCAATCACTTCGATAAAGACGCCCATATCGAAGGGCTTGGGCAGAATGGCGACCGGATGCACGTTGTTGGCATGGATAACCTGCGATGCAAACGAGGTCAGCACAACAAACGGAATATGCCGGTAATCGGGGTGCTGCTGTATCCGATGATACAACCCGTAGCCATCGAGGATAGGCATCTTAATATCGCTCACGATCAAATCCGGTTTATAGCTTGCAAGCCGTATGAGCGCATCCTTCCCATTTTCGGCAGTAATCGGGGTATAGCCCATGTCCTCAACCGCCATGCTGACGACTTCGCGCACGCCATAATCATCATCGACAATCAACACTGTTCTAGATGTCATATGTTCTTCGGTATTTTATCAAAACAGCAGGAGTCGCACCGGGGTGGACCGATGCCGACGAAGCACAGTTGTTATGCATAATGTATTCGCAAGTAGCGTGCCAGATATTACAAAATTAATATAGAAATAAAGTACTATGACAGATTCAGTGAACGATACGGTAGCCTTGCAGGAGGAAATCCAACGCCTTCGCAATCAACTCGCCCGCCTCGAATCGCAGGCAGCGCAGCAACGTTTGCTTACTGAAGTGATGACCGAGTTAACTGCATCAATTGACTTGCCAAGCCGGATGAATCAACTGGCTCGTTTGGTGGTGCCACGTATGGCTGATCTCTGTGCGATCTATTCGGTGAGCAATGGCAGCAAGCTCGAAGCCCTAGCTGTAGCCCACAGCGAACCACAGCGCGAAGCGTGGGCCTATGAAGAAATGAGCCTGTACCCTATTCAACTGAATGGAAGGCATCCCGTTGCAGAAGCGATCCGGATCAGTCGGCCCGTACGCCACGAGACGGTTGATGAAGATGTGTTACGAACGATGGCAAACAACACTGCCCATCTTGAATTCTTGCGTTCGCTCGACCTTTCATCGATGATGAGTATTCCGCTGATTGCACGCGGCTATACCATTGGCGTGTTACATCTGGTGACTGATGGCTCAGGTCGGCACTTCAGCGCCCAGGACGAAGCGCTCGCTGTTGATCTGGCGCGGCGGGCGTCGCTAGTGCTCGACAATGCCCGCCTGTATGACCGCGAGCAGAGCACCCGCCAGACGCTTGAGCAGGCAATCAATCGGCTATCACGCCTGCAACGCATGACCGCTATCTTGAGCGAAGAGATGGCTTTTGCAAAGATTGTGCGCATCATCATCGAGCAGGGTGTCTCGGCGCTCGGTGCTGATGCTGGCTCGGTGCTCATCCTATCCGAAGACGGGCAGTCGTTACGCCAGCTTGAGTCAAGCGGTTATATGGAAGAAGTTACAGCTCCCTGGAGCGAGTTCCCCCTATCGGAACCGCTGCCCATCTCAGACACCGTCCGCATCGGTCAGGCAATCTGGCTGAGTTCGCTCGATCAGACCCGCGCCGAGTACCCCCTGCTGCTCGAAGCCGACCCGCAGCATCAGGCGTGGGCAACACTCCCCCTCAAGCGGGAAGGCCGTCCTATCGGGGGTATGGTGCTGAGTTTCCGCCAACCGCAGGAATTTCTGGTTGCCGACCGCAGCTTTATGCAGGCCATTGCGTATCAATGTGAACTGGCGCTCGAACGTGCCCACCGCTACGAATCGGAGCAGCGTGCCCGCGCCACAGCCGAACTGCTGGCAGCGCGTGCCGCACGGGTACAACTTGTCACCGAGGCACTTTCGGCGGCGCTGAGTCCCTCGCAAGTCATCGGCATTATTGCCGATCAGGGCATTGCAGCACTGGGAGCGAGGGCAGGGCTAGTGTTCCTCTACGATCCGGAAGAGCAAGCGCTGCAATTAGCGGGCGGCTTTGGCTACAATGACGAAGTGCATGAACACTGGCAGCACATCCCCCTGAGGGCAAACGTGCCCGTTGCAAAGGCGGCTCGCACTGGTATGCCCAACTGGTTGGAGACGTTTGAAGAACGGTCGGCCCAGTTTCCCGGTGTTGGGGATCATCCCGACTTTGCCAACGATGGAGCATGGGCCACGCTACCGCTGTGGTCGAACGAGCGCATTATCGGGGCACTGGGGCTTACATTCAGCGCAGCCCGCAAATTTACAGGCGAAGAACGGGTGTTTATTCTCACCCTCGCGCAGCAGTGTGCCCAGGCGCTCGACCGGGCGCGGCTCTATCAGATCGAGCAGCAGGCCCGCACCGCCGCCGAAGCCGCCATCCGTGAGCGTGATCAGGTGGTGTCGCTGATCTCGCACGATCTCAAATCGCCCCTTTCGGCAATTCAGGGCTATACCCAGCTTTTGCTGCGGCGTGTCGATCAAGTGAACCTGCCAGATGCCGAACGTTGGCGGCGCGGCCTGAACAGCATCGCCCTCTCAACCAGCCGCGTTGCTTCGCAGATTGAAGAACTGCTGGACGTTGCCAGCCTGCAATCGGGGCGTGTATTGACGCTGGATATGAAACCCATTGATATTGTGCCACTGATACAGGCGGTGGTTGAGAGTAGCCGGATGATCAGCACCCGCCACGCGCTGGTGGTCGAAACCAAACTGCCCGCTATCATTTGCAACGTCGATACCATCCGCCTGGAACGGGTCATTAGTAATTTGGTGACCAATGCCGTCAAGTATAGCCCGGAAGGTGGCGTGGTACGGCTCGTGATCGACCACGAAATGATCAATGGGCAATGGTGTGTCGTTATCCACGTTAGTGACCAGGGCATCGGTATTCCCGAAGAAGATCTGCCAACTATCTTTGAGCCATTCAAGCGCGGCAGCAACGTGCGCGGCGAGTTCAGCGGCACGGGCTTGGGGTTGGCAAGTGCTCGCCAGATTATCGAGCAGCATGGCGGCACTATCAGCGTTACCAGCGTGCTGAGCAGAGGCACCATCTTTACCATCTGGTTGCCCCAGATTGATGAGTCCATCTTACAGGCCAATAAACATACAGACACGGCATAGTTCTTGCCGTATATCGATACACCCTGGTAGCCTGATGTCTCTACTATCGGTCGGGCCACCAGTTTTAACCCATAACCAGAAGGAGGCAAGCTATGGCACAGCCTGAACAAGCCCATATTGCAATGCTGGTTGATGATGGATTTGCACAACCAGATGTTGTTGAAGCATACCAGATCCTAAAGCTAGCGGGCGTAGCGTTGACCATCCTGGCCCCCCGCCCATCGCCCGTAAAAGGCCAGCACGAGTATCAATGGAGCACCATGCTGTTTGTTGATACGGTGATTGCCGATGCCGAGGCGCATCACTTTGATGCCCTGTTCATTCCGCGCCTGTCGCGCCTGTCGGACACGCTGCGCCGCGACCATGCAACAATTACCCTGATCCAACGCTTCTTCATCGCCCAGAAACCAATTGCCGTGATCGGGTCGGGCTTGCATTCGCTGCTCAAAACAGGTATTCTCTCGCAGCGCCAGGTTTCCGCCGCCACGCTGCCCGCGCACGACCTGACGCGGGTTGGATCAGAGACGGTTGATGAAGAAATCGTGGTCGATGGCAACCTGATCACCGCGAGCAGCGCCGTGCCGGTGCGCGATGTCGTGCAGAAGCTCATGGACGCAGTACGGTCAGGCATTCCCCCTGCCAGCCAGTAAAACCACAATACTCCCCTCCGTGATCAGGATGAGGGGGGTATTATGGGGGATTGCTCAACGCTTTAGATAGTTGTATTGTAGTTCCCAATCTTTGATGTTGTATTGTGCTTGCCGCTATCAGGCTGATTGGGATCGGTGGTATGTGCTGCGTGCTTCTGCTCTTGCACCTTGCGCTGCATACCCCAGAGCAACCAGCCAATCAACAGACCGATACCAATGCCGATGAACAGCAGCGGGTACGGGTTGCGCCGAATAGTACGATCAAGGTCGGCGCTGATATCTTCCGGGCCAGCATTGCGGAAGTACTCGGCACTGCGCTGCAAGCGGCCCGCAATGCCGCTGGTTAGGGGCGATACATCGGGTGTACTAGCGCGTACTGCTGTCGCCGCAGTCTGCAATGTATTTCCAACATTGGTGAGCGCAGCATCGGCCTGGTTGCGTACTTGTGATGTTGTGCGCTCTACCTGATGACGGGTCTGCTTCACCTGCTGGTGCGTTGCTGCAATCTGACCGTTGACCTGCCCCTGCGTTGTATTGATGGCATGATGGGCAGTGTGGGCAACTTGGTTGACCAATTGATGCCCCTGCTGAGCAACGCGGTCCTCTATACGTGGCCTAGCACGCTGCGGGAGCAACCGCTCCACGCGCTGCCGAAAGGTTGGTTTGCGAGTTTCAACCTGCATCACAGTTCCTCCTCCTAACACAATCTATTAAAAACATCTACGTTCTTTGTATTGCCTCTTCATGCTCGCTGTTGCAAGAACAATACCAGCGCCAGCCTTGCCCGCTGCTAGCCTACGTTGTATTCACGTGCTCGCCCTGCTGCGAGGCGTGCCCATATTTGATCAGCGCCACAAAGACCAGACCACCCAGCACGTTGCCCAGCGTTGTCCAGAGCAGGAAGTGCCCGAACTCGCCCCACGTAACGCCCTGCTGACTAAAGATTGCTGCCAGCACCTCAACGGTTCCTACAATCGAGTGGTGCAGGTGGGCCAACCCGATAGCGGTTGTTACCAGCCAGACAATCACAATCTGGCTGATCGTGTCGCGGCTCGCCGTCACCAGCCACGAGAGCAAGCCCATGAGCCAGCCTGCCAGCGTGCCACTGACCAGAATAACCCACCATTCCGGCTCAACCATCGGGCGCGCAATTGCAGCAAAGGCACGCGGCTCGATAATGCCAAGCGCTGGCCCCACAAACGAGGCAATCAAGGCAAAGATTGCCGCCCCCACCAGGTTAGAACTATAGATCAAACCCCAGAGCCGCAGGAGTGAGCGCAACGATGCGTGCCGACTGAGGACCGGTAAAAAGGCCAGTGTCGTATGTTCGGTGAATAGTTCGGAGCGCCCCAGAATAACAAAAATAAAGCCAACCGAATACATGTTGGCAATGAGGATATCAAGCCCCGCTTCCGGTATCACGTCAACGGTCAGTGTGTACATAATTGCCATTAGTAGCAGACTAAAGCCTACATCCAGCCCTGCCGAAAGGCCCGAAATAAGCAGCCCGCTGGACGGACGGCTGAGCTGCGTAAGCTCTTCGCGCACCTGCTGCTGCAAAATATCCCAGTAAGATTTTTTTGCTTCATCGCTTTGGCTATCTTCAGTTAATGGGAGAGCAGTTTCGTGATTCGTTGTATGTCCATTCTCGGCATAGATCAGATCGTCCCTTTGAGATTTTAATGGACGCACACGCTTTCTCCTTTCTCTTGGTTCGCTGAGCCTCGTGAGTATGTCATATAAAAATGGAATAAAGTGTAAGGCGAGGGATTCCGTGATGAGGTTGCAAGATATGTGCCAACATCCCACCGCCCCTGGTACAGTTCTTGCGATGAATGCGGTGAAGAACAGACCTGGATGCGGTCTGGTGTGGATGAAAGGAAACAACAATGCAAACAGTGGTTGCTTTATTTGATACTGTTGACCATACAAAACTTGCGTTGCAAGCGGCCCAAGATCTGGGCTTTGGGCGCGAAGAGGTGAACCTGCTTGCGCATAAAGATATATTGCAGACCGACCTGAAAGAGAGCGAGATCAGCGATATGGCCGAAGGCACCGTGCAGGGTTCCATTTCGGGTGGAGCTATCGGTGGGCTGGCAGGGCTGGCGCTTGGTTTGACGCCGCTGATCATTCCAGGTATCGGCCCGGTACTGGTTGCTGGCAATCTGGTAACCGCCATTATCTCGGCGCTTGCTGGCGCTAGCCTGGGTGTTTCAATAGGTGGGTTGCTGGGAGCCTTTTCGCGTTCCGACACTACCGAGGTCACCTCCTATGCCGAAGATATCCAGCGGGGCAATATGCTCCTGATAATACAGTGTGAGGAAGAACAAGTCGCCAAGTTGCAGCAGGCTATGACTGATGCAGGCGCAGTACGTACCGAACTACGCACCGCCGAGTGGCCCGCCGATTCTGCCTAAGTACGCAACGAACTGGAGTGAGATTGATGACAGAACATATCAACGGCACCAATGTACAGCACGTGTTTGTTGTCTTTAACCCGGTAGCAGGCACGCGTGACCCGGAAGATATCCGGCGCATCTTCGATGATGCGTTTGGCAAGGCTAGTTGTACCTACGATCTTTATGAGACAACCGGCAAAGACGATATTGTCAGTGTGGTTGAAGAAGCCTTACAAAAAAACCCGTCGCTGGTGGTTGCTGCGGGTGGCGATGGCACTGTCGCGGCGGTTGCCAGTGCGATATCGCATACCGACATTGCGCTGGCTATTGTTCCGGTCGGTACAGCCAATGTGCTGGCCCGCGAACTGAATATCCCGATCAATGCCGAACGCGCCTGTCGCCTGATTGTCGAAGAACACACCACCACTCAAATTGATGCGATGCAGATTGATAATCAGCGCTTCTTCTTGCAGATTGGCTTCGGCATCGACTCGCTCATTATGCGTGACACCCCCCGCGAAGAGAAGCGCCGCTTTGGTCGGTTGGCCTATGTTCGCACAGGGATTGGCTGGCTCTTCGGGCACAACCCGATCCGCTTTACGCTGGTGGTGGATGGCAAGCGCTACCGCCCCAAGGCGACCCAGATTTCTATCGTGAATGGGGGGGCGTTCGGGATACCGTTCCTGCGCTGGGCACCCGATATCTACCCCGACGATGGGCAGGTTGATGTGTGTATTGTCAAAGCGCGGTCGCTGCTGGATTACTTTCTGACGTTTTGGCAAATTGTCCTAGGGCGACAGCGTGTCGGACGCCGTATTCAGTACTTTACCGCACGCGAAAGTGTCACTATTCATGCCGACCGACCGATTCCAGGGCAGGCCGATGGTGAACTGATTGAGGAGTTGCCGGTACGGGTTCGTATTGTGCCGGGTGCGCTCAAGGTGGTTGTACCGCCCGAAGGCAGCAGCGGGCAGCAGAAAGCACCCGAACGAGCATCGGCAAAAACGGTTGAGCCAGCCGAACAACCCGTTGAAGTCAGCCAGGTTTAACAACACAAGCTAGGGCTACGTAAGGAGGAACAATGCCAGAGCATACAAACAAGAGTGAATTATCTGATAATTACCGTGGCTATCAACCCTATCGTGAACCTTCTGAAGAAGCACAGGAAAAGGCCGCGCCCACCAAGCGCTCGCTGCGTGAAGCCCTGAAGCAGATCCAGACACCCGAACAAGCACGGGAGTTTGTTAATGAGTTACTGGCCAATACCGAAAAAACAACGGTTGAAGTACTGCGTGAGATTGAAGACGACACGTCAGGAGAATCGAGCAGAGCACGCGAGCAGGCGCTCCGGAACGGCGAACGCGAGCCGGAAGATGTGTTGCTGGAAGCAGCCAGAGAAGTGATTACCAGTGAAGGCGAAATGCGTGAGGCGCAGGAGCAAGCCGTCCACGAGGCCACCAATCCGGAGCAGGCGGGCGAGTACGACCTGAGCTTGCAACGCCCGCTCACCTTGTTACGCAACGCGATGATTGAGCGGATGGCACCGTTGCAGGCCCTTGATGCACGGATGTTCTTGGCGGTCAATCACCTACCCCACCCCCGGCTTGCCAACGAATTGATGTATCGCTTTACCCAGGTAATGACAGGCGGCGGTGGCTGGATCACGGGTCTGATTCTGGCGGCCCTGTTCGACAAGCCACGCGGCAGACGCGCCCTGCACGAAGTGGTGCCGCCGCTCTGGTTTGCGGTGCTGCTAATTGAATACCCGATCAAGCATTATTTTCGGCGGCGGCGACCGTTCATCGACGTGGTGCAGGCTATTTCGGTTGGACGCAAGCCGGGAACCTTCTCATTCCCATCCGGCCACTCGGCGGCAGGCTTTGCAGGGGCATGGCTGGTGACACAACACTACCCTCGACAGGCCCCGATTTGGTATAGCATTGCGGCCCTGGTTGGTTTCTCGCGGATCTATCTGGGTGTGCATTATCCGGGTGATGTGCTCAGTGGAGCACTGGCGGGCACGGCACTGGCCGAGGTGATGCGCTGGATTATCAACGACGTTGAAGAGGTCTAGTCAGTCCCGGTCTGTATGTAATGTCTCTATAAAAAGAAGGGTCGAGGCAAGCATGCCCCGACCCTTTTTATCGTGCGCCCGACATCAGGCAATAGTAGCCCGCAGCATCCAGGCCATCTTTTCGTGCTGCTTCATCAATCCAGTCAGGAAGTCGTTGGTGCCCATATCGTGAAACTCGTCTGCACAGGCAACAACATCGCGGCGCAAATTGCGAATAATCTGCTCGTGATCGTGCAGCAAGATACTCGCCATAGCCGTGGCTACCGGATATGCGCCAGGTTTCTCGTTCAGCGTTGCAAACTCGGCAAACTCATTAACGGTGCCAATCGATGCCGACCCCAGATTGCGGATGCGCTCGGCAACCTCGTCAATGACCGCTTCAAGCACGGTGTACTGCTGTTCAAACATTTCATGGAGCAAGTGAAACAGGGGGCCAGTGACATTCCAATGAAAATTACGTGTTTTAGTGTAAAGAATATATTCATCAGCCAGCACTCGCTGCAATATTGCCGTGACACCTGTAAGCTGTGCGGAGTTTAAGCCAATTTCTACAAGGTTACTACGTTGCATTGTCGATGTAGTCATGACGTTCCCTCTCTTTCTCGTGAGTGATATAGAACAAATAGATCGATGATTTTCTTCTGAAACGCAATATGTTCTACCTATCGCAAGTTTTATGCCAATGATCTGGTTAACAGAAGGTTATTGGCATAATCCTTGCAATATAAGCTATATAGTGCATTCTAATAAGCCAAACAGTTTATCCTGACCTGAGAGGAGATGTATACATCATGAACACGACAAAAACTATTTATGGTATTTTCTCAACGGTGCAGCAGGCGGCCCATGTGGTGGCGCGGCTGCGCGAAAACAACTTTGAAGAGCGCCAGATTGAGACAATTACTATTGACACTGCCCGTACTACCTACACCGGCAAGCCCGGAGCCAATTATCACGACAAACTGCCCGAACGCACTGGCAGCTATGCTGATATGGATCTGCAACGCGAACAGGACGACCAGACCCGCGCCTTGCTGGTCGCACGTGGCATTCCCGACAAGGACGCCCGCAACGCCTTGAACCGGCTGCGCGAGGGAGCCTCGTTAGTAGCGGTGTATGCCGAACCAGAACGAGCGCGGCTCGCCAGCGAGATTGTTGATCCGTTGGCAGAGGATACCAGTTCAACTATGCGTACCTATGTCAGCGATATGCTGGCGCTTGAACATCACACGCTCGATGCAGTGGAGCGTCAGCTTGAGACAGCAACAACACAACGCTACCTTGAGGCGTATACCACCATTCGTCAGCTTCATATCACGTTGCAGCAGCACGTTGGCACATTGCAGCGTCAGATGAAGGCCTACCGCAGCGGCGAGGCGGTAGCCGGCTTCAAGCAGGCAATTGGTGGCCTGAGCGGTGCGGCGGCGGGTCTGTACGATAAGCTGCGCCCCGATAGTGTTTCGCGGATGCTGCGCGATAACTACACCGCGCTGAGTCTGGCGGCAATCAGCTACACGATGCTGCATGCAACGGCACTCGCAAAGAAGGATTTTGTGGTTGCCGATATTGCCGAACAGCACCTGAATAATATTCCGTTGCTGTTGACGGAGATCAGCCGGATTATGCCTGCAACAGTAACCCAGGAGCTTTTTGAAGAAGGGCGCATCGCTGATACATCAGTTGTTGATGACTCGGTGAACACCACACAAAATGCGCTTCACAACGAGCGTAGTCGCTTCTAGCACCCGCCTTGCACGCATACACAGCCCCCGCTCAGTGCCGTATGGAGCGGGGGTTTATATTGTAGGGGTTATGATGAAATATCGGTGCGTAAGATGTAGCCCTGCCCACGTACTGCAATCAGGCGGCGCGGGTGCTTCGGGTCGGGTTCGATCTTTTCTCGAATGCGCTCAATCAGTTTTTGCAGGGCGCTATCCGAAGGGGGCGTATCCTTCCACACTGCCCGCTTGATACTCTCCCGGTCGCAGACTACGCCAGCATTGGACGATAAAAAGCTATACACGGCGCTTTCAAGATGGGTGAAGGCGGGCGGCAGGGGTGTATGTTCTGGCAGGTTATCGGCAGGAATAACAAACGGCAGCGGCTCGGGCGCGAGAGGTGCTGCGGATGGGACGATAGGTACTGGCTCCGGCTCGGACAGTGGCAACATATCGGCAAGTTGTTGGCGCACAAAACGATGCATAATCTGAGAGAAAATATAGTACCTATCGTCGCGCTGCTCAATCATACCAAGCCGTTCGAGCAGGGGTAACGTAGCACGTTGCTGCTCGGTTTCAAACGGCTGTTGCTCGGCAATATGGCCCAACACGGTATATACTCCCGGCACTGTGTCACGCAGGCTCTGCCAGATGGCCTGACAGAGTGGCACCGCCGCTTCATACAACTGATCTTCAAAAATAGTCCACTCAAATGGGTGCGCATCAGGTTCGCGGGTGCGCCAGTCGTGGAGCAGCGCACACGCCAGCGTGAGCAGGTCGGAGTGGCGGCCTGCCAGTTGCAGCAGCATTGCCGCATCCCGTGCATTAAAAAGATGCTGCGGTGTAGCAGCGGCCCGTTGCATAATCAGGGCATGCGCTTCGTCTGGCTCAAGCAAGCCCAGGTATATTGTTTCGGCAAACAGGCTCCAGAACGACGACGGCTCCTGCAATGTTGCCGGGTCGTATAACTGATACAACGGTACATGGCTGGTTGCAACATAGGCCATGCGGTCGCCAATCGCTGAGTCCTGAATGAGCGTACGCAGCAGGCTACTGGTGGAACGGGGCAATCGCGCCAGTCCCTCGGCATTGTCAATCAGAAAGACCACTGTCACATCGGGGCAATCACGGATAGTGCTGGCAATATACTGACGCAGTGCATAAATCTGATCAAGCGCTTCGCTATCGCCAGCCACAGGGCCAGCCAGCGATGGGGCCGCATATTCACCCGGCAGCGATTGCGCCAGGGCATAGGCAATGTCGCGCCAGAAGTAAAGTGCTCCTTGCAAATGAAACTCGCCCAGGTCAACATAAGGCCCGGCGTTGACATACACAAAAACGGGCGGCAACGCCAGCGGGGTAATGCGCAACGCAGCAGGTGGCTCGTGCTGCTGGGTATGGTGCAGCGCATAGAGTAGCGATGTTTTACCGCTGCGTGGGAGGCCGATCACTGCGCAACACTGCGGCGGCTGAAGCAGTAACTGCTGGTAAATAGCACGTAATTCGCTGTGCCGCCCATAAAAGCTGCTGACTTCGAGGATTGGCTTGCGGTTGCGAAACGGGTTCATCTGCTACTCCTTACCGACGCTGCTGGCACAACTCCCAGCAGTTGCTTTATTTCATCATATCAAAGAACGTTCGTCCTGTCGACATTCCGAGCTATTCGGATAGCTTTTCATAGTAAATACCTGCAAGGTATATTGACAAAAAAAGACATTTACAGATATAATAAAGATATATAAAGAACTAAAACGATATACTTGCAGTATGTGAAGGCGTAGCGCCGACTCGTAGCAAACACAGGGGTACAGAGCAAATAGTTATGTCAATTGGCTAACCACAAAACGAGGTGTTTACTGATGGAAACGTTGGAAATTATCCGTGTTAATTTGCTTTCACCGCTGGTGCTTGCCTTTGTGCTGGGCATCATCGCAACGCTCGTCAAAAGTGATGTTGAGATTCCTGAACCAATCTACAAGTTCCTATCTCTGTATCTGTTGTTCTCTATTGGCATTCGCGGCGGCGTCGAACTGGCAACGGTGAGCTTTGCCGAATTCTGGCTGCCGGCTGTCGTCACGATGTTTATGGCGGTTGCCATTCCGACATGGTCATATCTGATTGTCCGCAGCGTAGGTCGAATGGACGTTGCCAATGCCGCCGCAATTGCAGCGCATTATGGCTCAGTCTCATCAGTTACTTTTGTAGCCGCCATTTCGCTGATGGAGTCGCTCAACCAACCATTTGAGGCCTACATTCCGACGCTGGCAGCACTGGCCGAATGGGGGATCATCGTCGGCCTGTTTATCGCCCGTTGGCGGATGGGTACCGCTGGCTCAATCGGCGATGTCGTGCGTGATACGCTAGCGGGTCGCAGTGTTATTCTGCTTATGGGCGGTCTGGTGCTCGGCCTGATCATCGGTGAAGATGGCTATGCACCTATCGCGCCTGTCTTTACCGATCTGTTCCGAGGTTTCCTCACCATCTTCCTGCTTGAGATGGGGATGGTTGCAGCACGGCAGTTGCGCGAGTTTGCCAAAGTCGGGCCGTTTATGGTTGGTTTTGGTACAGTGATGCCGGTCATCAATGGCATCGTTGGTATCACACTTGGCACGTTCGCGGGTATGTCGCTCGGTGGGGCCTTCATCCTGGGTTGTATCGCCGCCAGTGCCTCGTACATCGACGCACCCGCCGCCGTACGTGCCACCATTCCACAGGCCAACCCCAGTATCTACCTCACCGCATCGCTGGGTATCACGCTACCCTTTAATCTGATTGTCGGCTTTCCGATCTATTTTGCATATACTTCGTGGCTCCACGGCTTAGTAAATGGGGGAATGTAACATGCAACCAGTACCACTCACACTAGTCACTATTATTGCTGAACACGTTTTGAAAGAGAAACTGCTCTTCGAACTGCGGCAGATTGGTGTATCTGGCTACACCACCAGCGAAGTCGAGGGGCGCGGCTCACGGGGGGTGCGCGCCAGCGAGTGGCAGGGTTCCAATGTCAAGATCGAAACGCTGGTTTCGGTCGAGAAATCGGAACGCATCCTGGAGATGGTATCTCGTGAATACTTTGCCCACTACGCGGTGATTGTCTACCGTGTGCCCGTTGAGGCACTGCGTGCCGAGAAGTTCGCCTAACTCCTCGGCTCATCTTTCAGGGAGATGATACCGCGCCGAATAGCAAACCGGATCAAGTCGGTCTGCGTGTGAATATCCAGTTTACGCATCAAGTTGGCGCGGTGCGTTTCCACCGTGCGCGGGCTTAGGCTCAGACGCTTGCCGATTTCAGCCGCACTATAGCCCTCGGCAGTCAGGTGCAACACTTCACGCTCGCGGGCGCTCAGTGTTTCATAAGCATCAAACGACTGTGCCTGAGCCTTGCTAACATACAATTCGATGGCCCGCTCAGAGATGGGCGGGCTGAGATAGTGCCGCCCTGCCAGCACTTCACGCACTGCAAACGCCAGATCGTTGGCACGTGATTCTTTCAAGACATAGGCATGCGCCCCGTTTTTCAGCGCTGCCAGCACATAGCTTTCGTCGGCGTGCATCGAGAGCATAACAATGCGGGTTTGTGATACATACTGGTGAATATGGTGGGTTACCTCCAACCCATTTAGCCCCGGTATCATCAAGTCAACCACCAGCACGTCCGGTTGCAGTCGCTCGGTCAGTTGGATCGCCGCGATGCCATCGCTCGCCTCACCAATCACCTCAAAATCAGGCTCGGCATTCAGCACCGCCCGCAAGCCCTCACGCACCATATGATGATCATCAACCAGTACAATGGTTGTCATAGCAGGTTCGCCCAAATCTAGCGCTCAATTGCTGACCGAATGACAGACACGATCATCTTCACAGATTGGGAGTTCTACCGCAATCCGGCACCCCTGACCGGGTGCGGTTTCCAACTCGAAACTACCATTTAAGAGCAGCACCCGTTCGCGCATGCCCGAAAGCCCGGCGGTAGCATGTTTGCTCAAGCTTGCTTCGGGGTCGAATCCCACACCGTGATCTTCAATCTGAATACCCAGCAATGAGCTATAGACCCACACCCGCACCACCACCTCGTGCACATGAGCATAGCGGGCTACGTTGGTCAGAGCTTCTTGAATAATACGATAGGCGGCTGTTTCAATACGTGGTGCAAAGCGCCGTTCCAGACCGGTATGCTTCAGGACAACCCGCACACCACTGCGGGCGGTGTAGTGCTTGATATGCCAGATCAATGTCGGCAACAACCCCAAGTCATCCAGCATAGGCGGGCGCAGCGCTAGCGAAAGCTCACGCACACGCAGCATCAAATCATTCACTATTATACGTGCTTCGGCAACGCGGTCGGCCACCTGCTCGGCGGGTAGGCGGGTAGTCATCTCCAATGCCAGATTCAGCCCGGTCAAAATCTGTCCCACTTCATCGTGCAGTTCGCAAGCAATGGCGCGGCGCTCGTGCTCCTGCACTTCAACCAGTGCGTGCGAAAGCGTCCGCAGACGCTCGTGCGCCTGCTGCACATCGGCGAACAGGCACGCTCGCTGCATTGCCTGACCAGCCTGCTGTCCAAACAGCTTAAAAAAGTCGCCGGTAAGCTGTCTGGTTGAATAGTTCACCCGTGGCACATCAAAGAGGTCAACAATCGCCTGCACCTCGCCACCTGCCATCAGCGGCACCCCCACATAAGCCGAAATGTGGGTACCCGGCACGGCATCTGCTGCGGGGCGCAGAGGCACATCAGGCCGGTATGCAGGCCCAACGATAACCTCGCCACTGACAACAAGCTGTTCGTGGGTTGGCGCGGCAATAGCATAGCGGGTGCTTGTCGCTGGGGCGAGCAGGCCCCAGCATTCGGCCAGTGACAGATTATCTGCTTCTTCGTGATACAGATAGATTGCACCCGCCGGTATCAGCATCTCTTCCTGGAACATCTGCCGGATGGTTGCCAGCAGGCGTGGCAGTTCGAGCAACTGATTGACGACGCAGGTCATGCGGTTTAATACATCCAGATCATGATTACGCTGCTCAAGCAAGCTCTGGGCTTGCTTCAGGCTAGTAATATCGTGATATTGCACAACCCGTCCATAATGGGTACCGCCTGCATCGTTGATGGGGGCGGTGAAACGCTCGAAGACGCGCCCATCACACAGCACAAGCTCATCGCGGCAAACGGCGTGCGGGTGCTGGTGTTGGTACGCAATCTGGCTGGAAAGTTGTTCCGGGTACGCAACATGGTTGAGTACATGTTCGAGAATATTGTTATAACGGCGTTGCTCAATAATTTCCGCTGGAACCTGCCATAGATCCACCAGGCGCTGATTAAATGCACATACCTCGCCGTGCAGGTCGAGCACCAGCACCCCATCTGGGGAGGCGTCAATCTGGCTTTCGAGAATAGTTTTTTGCAGGCGCAGAGTTGTTTCGGTACGGCGCTGGATAATGATGATGGTACGCAGAATGATATAGATAATTGCAGCGCTGATGATGACAAAGCCGAGCGCCTTCCAGCCTTGCAGGGCAATCTGCCATTCGGGTGGTGCAAGGGTCTCAACCAACCAGTCCGAAAATAAGATCCAGCTAATCGAAGGAAGAATATAGAGCAGCGTCACTTGCAGCGCCAGTCGGGTCGCGGATTTCGAAATTGCAATAGTGTGCCTGTCAGTCTGCTGGATCATTGTATGCCTCATGGGTTAAACCTTTTCTAAGGGTAACACGCCAGCACACTACTGCAGGTAAACATTCCGCAACCTGCTGCAATCGTTTGCCCCCTTGCAGCACAGCAATGGGGAATTACCGCCCGCTTCAACTGCCAATCAAATAGAGCACGCGCTCTGCAATATTACCAGCACGGTCGGCGGCGCGTTCCAGCACATTGCTCGTATCAATCAAATCGATCACAATATCAAGCTGTTCAGGAGCAGTGCGGGCAGCCGTGACCAGTGCGCTATGCAATTCATCGTGCATCGCATCAATCTGAATATCTCGCGCAATAACGTTGCGGGCTATCTGTTCATCTACTGCAAGAAATGCCTGCAAGCTGAGGTGGATACTGTGGCGCACCTGTTCGGCATACGACAGAAATTGTTCGGGCAGGGTGAACTGCGCCATCAGTTCGGGTCGCCGGTAGAAACGTCCAGCGATACCGCTCGCATAGTCGGCGATGCGCTCAAGCTCATTGGCAATCGCCGTGGTCACCATGAGCAGACGCAGGTCGCCCGCGACGATTGGCTGCTGTGTGGCGAGCAGCGTTACTACACGTGTTTCCAGCGTATCACGTGCTTCATCAATATAGTTGTCGTTATTGATTACCCACAATGCTACCGCCGTATTATGGGTATGCAACGAACGAATGGCCCGCGCCATGCTCTCTTCGACGGCGGTACCCAGTTGTAACAACTCGGCACGCAGGCTTTCCAATCGGTATATATAGTTTGATCGTAGCATGTTTCACCCCCTGTTTGTTGCGCTTGCTTCTATCCCTCAAACCGGCGCAAAATGCTGTGACTGTATCATAACAATTTTTTGCACTGCTGAAGATCCGTATATTTACGGAATAAGATGAGAAAAAGGAAGTATTGCGTAAACCATGGCATGGCAGTGTAGCTAGAGCCAATCAGCCGGGTAGTATCATCAGGCCATTAGTATGGATTTTCCCCGCTTCAGTATCAGTAGCCTTTCGGATGACAAAACACCTATCGGCTTGTTACACTGAGTGTACAACCGTTCAGAACTTGTGCATCGGCCAGGTAGAGATCGGTTGTAGGCGTTGATATGGAGAACTGTTATGAAAACAATTCTTGTTCCACTCGATACATCCGGTAATGCAACCCGGATTCTGCCCTATATACGCACCCTAGCCCTGGCAATGAAGACCACCGTACACCTCTTGCATATCTGGGAGTTCGATGCCCATCTGCTGTATTCACGCTATCAGACCATGCGCGAATATTTCCGTGGGTTGGCAAAAGAGTTGCAGGTGGCGGGCATTGATGTCACGACCGAAATGCAGATCGGTACGCCAGCAACCCGCATCGTCGAAACCGCCGAACGCCTGGATGCCCTGCTGATTGCGATGGTAACCCATGGCTACAGCGGCTTCAAGCGCTGGGCGGTGGGCAGTGTTACCGACAAAGTCGTGCAGACTAGCCAGCGCCCCGTGCTGATTGTTCAGACCGACGAGCAGCATATCCCTAGCACCTACAACGTCCGACGCATTCTGGTGCCCCTCGATGGCTCACCGCTTGCACTGCAAGGGCTGGAGTATGCCCTCAAAATAGCGGCTCCATTCGATGCTGCGGTTCATCTGCTGCACGTCGTTGAGCCACATGTGCTGTCAGAAACTGCCGTCAACGGTGTAGATCACCGCACTGCTGATGGAAGTAGTGATCGGATACGCGAGCGACAGTATCAGGCCGAACAGGAATTAACTGCTTTACGAATGCAGTTACATAACCACTCCATGCCTATCAGCATACACGTAGCGGTGGGCTATGCTGCCGAACACATTGTTGATGCAGCACTTGAGCAGCAGATTGACTTGATTGTGATGGCAACCCACGGACGCGGCGGTATGGAGCGCTGGGCACTGGGCAGTGTGGCCGATAAGGTCCTCCACGCTACCCAGACCCCGCTCATGTTCATTCGAGCCAATACCAGAAAACTGACGGTCTCATCTGAGATCCAGAATACCGTGTTTTTACAGGTATAATCCGTAGATCTACGGATAGCACCTTGCTCCTGTACAGGCTACACTGGAGCCATAGACATCTAGAATGATATAGGGAGAGGAGGACGGCAATGGTACCCTCAAGTCACTTGATGCAAAAGGAAGCCGCCGCACTCCAGAACGCACTTGCAGCGATTGGCTGTACGTATCCGGTTCGGTTGGTCGATCATAATACCGCACTCCAGATTGATACCTACACCGAAGGCACGATGCTGGTACGGCACGAAGGTAATACCTGGGAGGTTGTCTCCCACAGTTCAGTCTGTAGCGGTTGCCAGCACTTCGCCAACATGGAAGAATGTATTCGCGAAGTGGCACTGTGTCAGGTCGGGTGTGTGTTCGACCATACCGAAGAGCGCATCGACGCAGCAATCAAGGCGGCATTCTGGAACTAGGCTGAGAAACGCGGACAGTACAAGACGACCCTATCAGATAGGGTCGTCTCGCTTATTCTATCATACCGATTCGGTGGCTCGTTTAGCGGCGGATGCGGGCGCGATCCCATGCATGGCGCACAGCATCCTTCACTCGATCCCACGTGCCTGGGTTGCGGTCTTCCCAGTGGCGGCGTGCTTCCGGCTCCACCCGCGACCATTCGTTACCACGGTAGCGGTCGTCGATGCCAAGGCTGTAACCATAACGATACACCGGGGTATAATCGTCGTAGGTATAGCCGCTGTTGGCAAGGTTGCTGGTGTGGTAGGTGCGGAAGTCATTGTCGAAACGATCAAAGCCAGGCTCGTTTACGGCACGCTCACGCACGTTGGTATCAACATCAACACCTGTGCGGCGCTCAGTGCCGCGTACGGTCTCAGTGCGCTCTTCGACATCCTTGCTAATCACAACTTCTTCGATGACCCGTGCACGCTTGCCCACAACCGGCTCTTCGCGGGTTTCGGTCACTTCGAAGGTGCCTTCGCGGAAGGCGTCGATGTCGGCACCCGTTGCAGCACGGTCAACCGGACGTCGCTCCACATGAACCTCTTCCGAACGCAGGCGTACCTGCTCCTCAACCGGAGTCTCGGTAACATACGTACGGATACGAGCACCGCCACCCTCTACCTGTCGCTTGCCAACAGTCATATCCTCTTCCACAATTGGCACAGCCGCACGGCCCTCGGTTTCGAGGGTGGTGTAGTAGTTGCGCTCCTCGCCGATCTGCTCCGGTGTGTACGGCTCAGCAGTGCGGTCGTAGCCAGTCCAGCCATGCTCCCGCCAGCTTTCGGCCCGCTGATCAATGTCAATTGGGTGGTGGCGCTCCATAATGCCGTTGATGCGATTGACATCTTCATCGGCAGCACGGGCAACCACCAGGGTACCACCACGACGTACACCTTCCGAATAAACTTCGGCATCATCGTCGGCAACACCAAGCCCAGCCAGCGCACCAGCCAGACCACCCGTTACCGCACCAATGCCGGCACCCGTCAGTGCTGCGAGCACCGGGCCAGCGACTAGCGCCGGACCAACACCCGGAATAATCAGCACACCGAGGCCCATCAGCAGCCGAGAATACCGCCGGCAATCGCGCCACCCGTGGCACCAATACCAGCAGCCTGGGCCGACTTCTCGCCCGGATCTTCGCCACGGTGATGGGTAGTTTCGCGGGTCGCGGTAGTGTCCATATCACCCGCGTAGCGGTCGTACTCGCCACCAGCATTGCTGGTTACCAGACTAATATCGTCTGAACGAAAACCACTATCTCTTAAATCCTGAACCGCGTTCTGTGCCTGATCGAATCGGTCATACAATGCTACAAGTGTCTTAGCCATTGTTGTACTCCTTTGTTGTTCAGAACGTATCTAACAAACATATATTCAAACGGGAGACACTGTTGCCTGCCGGTTGAAACGAAATGCATGCACTCGTGCGAGTGTCTGTAACTTACACGCGGTCGGAACCATTGCCCGGCACGCGCTCAACGTCTACTTCTTCTTTGCGTACCGTCACACGCTGGGTTTCTAGCGATGTTGTACGACGCAGCGTGATATGTACTTCTTCTTTTAGTCGAATGCGTTTTTCTACCACCAGTACTTCTTCCATCACTGGAATGATAGTTGTGCCGCCTTCATTACGAATATCAGCAGGTGCGTCAATCAGACGATTGACAGGAACCCGCTCGATTTCAACTTCTTCTTGCAGCACCGACTCGTTAATCTCCTCTTCCCACTGATTGACGTGTTTGGTCAGACGTACTTTGCCCGTCTCAACCACACGGCGGCCTACCTCAATCTCTTCTTCGATAATCGGCAATACCATCACTTTATCACCAGCTATTGTGCTAATATGCTCGTTGCCAGCCTTAAGTTCGGCAATGCCATAGGGAAGGTAATACGAACCATCTTGTTGGCGGTTGACACTGTTCATCGGCACCAGTATGCGCTGCCCATGGTCAAAATCAACAACCAGCAACATCTCAGTATTGTTATGATGAGGCGTGACACCACGTACTGTGCCATAAGTCCCATCTTTACTTACCAGACGTGGATGTGGTATCTGGCTCATTGCTGCTTCCTTTATGTCTACAAAAACCGTTACCTTTTTGAGTGTTCGGTAAAGTTAGCCGAACCAGCTCAAGCTAGAAGAATAAAAAGAAGATCACAACCAGCACAGCAATAACCAGCGCCACGCCAATCAGCGTTGGTACCATACTTCGTGTTCGGTCGGGGCGATCATAGACACGCACCCGCTCATTCGTTCCGGTCGTGTGTGCCTCTTCATGCACCGCCGGGTCTGCGACCACTGGCCCCGGTTGCTGCGTTGAAGATGCCCAGGTTGTCCTCTTCTCTGAAGGATCAGTCATGGGTTTTCCTTTCCGCTCTGAATATGAGCGCCATTAAGTGATATTGCCAGTATTCCAAACTACTGACGGTCAACAATACAGCTTGCTTCATCACTTATGTTTTATATGTATATCGCAATAAGCGTGCCACTGAGGTACATAAAGAGTAGTTATCGAGGAGTGAGCCAGCATAGAGTGAGTAGAAAAGTATTTTCAGTCGAAAAATGATAATGCGCTGCTGCCGAGCCATCTGCTTACTGTTCCCCCTGCTGTTGCGCCAACCTTACTCAGGTTCGTGAGTATACGCTAATCCAGAGTGTTGTATACTTACGAATAGGGCATCGCGTAACGAAGCAGGAAGGACGATGACTATGGCCCATCGCACGCAGACCTACCTCCGCCTGGCTGCTTTCCCCCTCGGTCTCGGGCTGACCAGTGTGCTAGTGAATGGCACGCTCAACCGTGTGATGATTGTGGAGCAGGGCCTGCCCGAAATACTGGTAGGTCTCTGCTTTGCGCTGCCGCTCCTCGTTGCGCCTGTGCGTGTCTGGATGGGTTATCAATCGGATACGCGCCCACTGTGGGGTATGCGCCGTACACCTTATATTCTCGCTGGTAGCGTGGTATCTGGCATCGGGATACTATGCGCCACGCTGCTGATACTGGCACTGCCCGCAACGCAACCACTGGTGACAGGGGCACTGATCGGGGCGGTGCTACTGGCATTTATGGGCTACGGCATGGGTCGCCACCTTGCCAGCAACACCTTTGAAGCACTCATTGCCGATACATTTCACGGCCCACAGCGCCCGCGTGCGGTGACCCTGTTCAAGGTGGCGTTGTTTGTAGGGATCATCGGCACCGCCATCACGCTGGGCTTCTTGCTTGATCCTTTCAGTGCCTCCCGGCTGTCAGCAATTACCGTAGGAATTGTTGCGCTTACGCTGGTGCTTGCGTTGCTGGCCCTGATACACATGGAGCGACCCGCGCCACAGATCGAGCTTGCTATTGCAGAAGCGCGTACCCACTCGTTCCGCACGACAGTCGCCACAGTGCTCTGGCCCGACCCATACTTGCGGCGCTTTTTTATGGTGGTCATGCTGGTCATTGTGGGCACGCTGGCCCAGGATATCTTGCTGGAGCCATACGGCGGTCTGGTGCTTGGAATGACACCGGGCGAAACAACCCGCCTCACGGCGTTGTGGGGTGTGGGCGCTGTACTGGCAATGCTGGCCGCCGGGTTGAATCTAATCCAGCGCTATGGTTATCTGCCTATCTTACGGCTCGGCCTTTGCCTGAACATTGCTGTCTTTGGCGGCCTGATCGCAGTGGGCGCACTCCAACAACCGCTTCTTTTGCAGGTGCTGGTGGTCGGGCTTGGTATGGGTACGGGCCTGTCGGCGGCGGGGTTGCTCACGGCAGTGGTAGAACAAACCACGGCAGCGCGTGCTGGAACATTGATGGGTGTATGGGGCGTGGCCCACGAGAGCGGCGAAGCAATCGGTGGCATACTCGGCGGGAGCGTCGTGCAACTGGTTCGGGTGTTGAGCGGCGGCAATGCATGGCTCGCTTATAGCACCGTGTTTACGCTGGAAGCTGGCCTACTGCTGGTGGCCCTGGTGCTGATTGGGCGTGTACAGATACAAGCCGCCCCCCCAACGCCTGAAGATGTCCCCCACACGCACCCCTCATCCTCTGCCCCCCTCTCGCACTGAGTTTAGCGGCGCGGGACACACCGCAGCAGTTGCTGAAATCAACGTGTCTTTTATTGTTTTGTTACAACCTGCTTGTGAGAAAGAACGCTATAATACACCCATGAAGGTGATTGAATTATCTGGCACCCCTTCCCTATAAGGATACTTGCGTACCCCTGTAGCGACCAATACAACGAACACCTAGAATGAGGCACTATGGAACTGACAGCTTCCAGCACGATGGGTGTCTGGGATGTAGATCTTCAGACTGGCACGAATGTCTGGTCGGCAAGTCTCTTTGAAATATTGGGGTACGACATTCATCCTGCCGGTACAGCGACCAGCGCAATGTGGGAGCGCTGCATACACCCCGACGACCGCGAACAGGTGCAGATAGCCCTGGAAGTGGCCCGCCGCACACATACACCCTACGCACTCAACCATCGTATCATCCGCGCTGATACTGGCGCGGTGGTCTGGCTGAACGTTGGGGGAAGGTTTCTCTACGATGATACAGGCATGGCAGCCCGCTTTGTGGGTATCGTGTGTAACGTCACCGAGCATCAGCAAGCAGAAGAGGCCCTGCGCGAGAGTCGGCACTTTCTGGCTTCAATTGTTGAAGCAGTGCCCAGTCTGATCTATGTCTACGACATGCGAACGCACCAGAACGTATACACAAACAACCGATTGAAGCATTTGTTTGGGTACACTGCCGCTGAGGTTGCACAAGTTGAAACAGATATTATCAAGCAGTTGCTTCACCCCGATGATCTCGAAAACCTGGAACAATGGCTCGAACAAATAAAAAACCTGCGCGATGATGAAACCTTTGAGGTCACATACCGAATGCAGCACAAAGATGGTTCGTGGCGCTGGGTATCGGGGCGCGACAGTGTTTTCAAGCGGCTTCCCGATGGGCAAGTATGGCAGGTTCTGGGCGTGCTCGAAGATATCACCGAGCGCAAACAGACGGAAGCGCATCTGCAAGAGAGCATCTATCGCTTGCAGATTGCCTCTGATGCAGGCCATATTGGTATTTACGACTATGACCTGGTGAACAATCGTATCCTGTGG
>JAAUSQ010000360.1 GCA_012033195.1 Chloroflexaceae bacterium | reverse complement strand
CCACCGCCGCCACCACGGGCGCTGCTGCTCCGCATATCACGTGCAGGCGCACCAGACGCCGCACTGCGGGCGCTTTTATCAGAACTATTGGTATTGCGTGATTCAGGCTGTGTTCGGGTTGCGTCGCGGCTACGAGTTTCACGGGTGGTGCCAGCAGAAGCCACGTTTTTCTGGGATTTTTCCTTCTGCATTCTTATCCCTCTCTAGGCCCGCATGGTATCCTGCGCCAATATATGCGGGTCACACTGATTTATTCATCCACCATAGTACCCTCCAACTGTTGCGCAAATTGCTTGATCTGTGTCCGATCATCCGGATGTAACCTCTCAATGCGCAAGGCACGTTCCAGGCTGCGGCGCTGGAGTGCCGTATTCCAACATTCCGGGTTGTGACACAGGTATGCGCCGCGTCCGGCTTGCTTCCCTGTGGTATCAATCACCACCCGTCCATCAGCGGTGGCCCGCACCAGGCGTATCAAGACGCGCTTGGCATCGCTGCTGCGACACGCAACGCAGGTGCGCTGCGGGACGCGGCGAGGGCGCGATGCGGTTGCTGGGCCTGGTGCGGTTTTTGCCATCTCGTTTTTGCTACTCGCTCTCGGAGGCTGGCGTTGCTGCTTCTTCGGTTTCTTCGTTCTCGTCCATCAGCATATACGAAGCAACCAGCCGATCATTGTAATAGATATACAACTTCTGCGATGTTGCCCGCAGTTGCACCGATTCGCCTGCCAGTTCATCACCCAGTGGCCCATAATGCACGCTCTGATAAACAACCGTCCCATCGGGGCGCACCTTGCGTGTTTCCACACGGGCGTGCGCCAGTTCTGCTTCGGTTGCCATCGCCTCAGCTTCGGCGGCTTCGCGGGCCTGTGATGCTTCGCGCTCTTCTTCGAGCAGGGCGGTTGCGCTCTTGATATCGATGCGCCAGCCAGTGAGCTTGGCGGCGAGGCGCACATTCTGGCCTTCGCGTCCGATAGCCAGCGACAGTTGTTTGTCGGGCACGATCACGAGTGCCGAGCGCTCGATTTCGTTCAGGTTGACTTCAACGACCTGGGCCGGCGACAGGGCCTGAGCGATGAATTCACGTGGGTCGGGAGACCATTGTACCACGTCAATCTTTTCGCCATTTAATTCATTAACGATATTCTGAATGCGAATACCCCGCATTCCGACACACGAACCAACCGGATCGATACCTTCCTGGCGCGCAGCCACAGCCACCTTGGTGCGAAGCCCCGACTCGCGTGCAATCGACTTGATTTCAACCGTGCCATTAAAAATCTCTGGCACTTCCATCTCAAACAGGCGCAAGATCAGGTTCTTATGAGCACGCGAAACAATCAGACGGGGGCCACGTTCTTCGCGGCGTATTTCAAGCAGAAACACACGCAGGCGTTGCCCGTGGTAGTAGCGGTCGGCCTCAACCTGCTCTTTGGCAGGCAGAATAGCCTCGGCCTTCCCCAGTTCCATGATCACATTGCCTTTGGCGGTACGCTGCACGGTGGCGGTCACAATCTCGCCCTCGCGCTCCATAAACTCGCCATAGATATGCTCACGCTCAACTTCTTTGATACCTTGCAGGATCACCTGCTTGGCAGTCTGGGCCGCAATACGCCCGAAGTCACGCGGTGTACTTTCGATTGATATGGTCTCACCAGGCTGCACATCCGGCTTGATCTGCCGTGCGAGGGACAGTTCCACCTCGAAGCGCTCATCGAACACCTCATCAACGACCTGTTTTTCGGCAAACACCCGCGCCATGCCCGTTTGCGGGTCGAGGCGCACCACCACTTCCATGGGAGGCGGGTTGCTGCCCAGGGTGCGCTTGTAGGCCGTTGCGAGGGCCTTTTCCATCACATCGACAATCGCTTCGCGTGGGATGCCACGCTCTGCCGCAATCTGTGAGATAGCAGAATAAAAATCGCTCTTCATGCGCCCTCACTCGCCTTACAATAAGAAAAGTGGGGGTTACCCACTTCACACAAATACGCACATATGATGACGGATAACCCTGCCAAAAGGTGTGAGGAGCTTCACCGTTTCTAGTGCTGCACGGCACAAAGAGAACGGGAGAACAGCCTATCCTCCCACGCTGGCTTTAAGTATAACACCCCCGATCTGCTTTCGCAAACGCGTACACATGAATATTTGGTGAGAGCAAGCTGAGCGGTGCATGTTGCCCTTTCCCCCTTCTCGCAGTACACTATGCGCGATATGAACACAGCACACACAACCACACCCCCTGCTGCAATCAGCCTGCATCTCGAAGGCATTGCCGCAAGCTACGGCGCACGCACCGTGCTCAGCGATATTAGCCTGACGCTCCAGAGCGGCGAGGTGCTGATTATCAACGGGCCAAACGGGAGCGGCAAGAGCACGCTGCTGCGGTTGCTGTGTGGCCTGCAACAGCCGACCAGCGGCACGCTGTTTTATGCATGGCAGGGGCGACGCTATGCCCCACTTGCGGCCCGCCACCTGATCGGGTGGGTTGCGCCCGACTTGGCGCTGTACCGCGAACTGAGCGGCCACGAGAACCTGCGCTTTTTTGCCAGCGTGCGTGGTTTGCGCTGCACCGCCGCCGAGCTTGATGCCGTGCTTGCGCGGGTGGGCCTGGGTGGGCGCGGCGGCGACTGGGTGGGCGCGTACTCGTCGGGTATGGTGCAGCGCTTGCGTTATGCCTACGCGCTGCTGCACGCGCCACCTGTGCTGCTGCTCGATGAGCCGACCATCACCCTGGACGAACGCGGCGCGGCGGTGGTGGCCTCACTCATCCACGCACAGCGGGCGCTGGGTATTACTGTTATCGCCACCAACGACCCGCGTGAGTTGCGCTTTGGTGATTATGTGCTAACACTGGTGCCGGGGTGAGGGGTACAGAATGAAAGGCCAATCGTGAGGGTTGAACCACAGCAGGGGCAAATGCGCGTTGTGCTCGCGGCGACGTGGGCTGTGCTACGCAAAGATATTCAGAGTGAGTTGCGTACCCGCTACGCCTTCAATGCGCTGCTGCTCTTTGCGGCCAGCACTGCTGTTGCAGTTAGCCTGGGGGTGGGGTTTATCGGCTTACAGCGCGACCCCCAGACGATAGTTATTCAATCGGCCCTGCTCTGGATTGCGCTCCTCTTTGCCGCCTTAAATGGCCTCTCACGCAGCTTTGTGCAGGAAGAAGAGCGCCGCACCACGCTGGCGTTACGGCTCGCTGCGCCCCCGACAGCGGTTTACCTGGGCAAACTGGTGTTTAATTTGCTGCTGCTGCTGGTGCTCGATACCGTGACAACACTGCTCTTTCTGGTGTTTCTGCGGGTAGAGATTGCCAACCCGCTTATGTTTGTGGTGGTGCTGGCACTTGCAGCCTCACGCCGACCACCGCGACCACGCTGTCGAGCTCGAGGGAGCTCGAGCTGGGCGTCGAGGCCCGGCGAGTCGTAGACGCTGTAGCTGGTCTCGCAGGACTCGCAGCCCTCGGCGCGAGGCCGAGGCGGCGACGATGGTGAAACCCGCGAGATAGGAGAGCCACTGCGTACCCGGAACGGCGGCGAGGGTCTCGTAGCCGAAGACGTAGACGATCACCTTGACGACGGTGAAGACGCCCGCCTTGACGACCGCGACGGCATGGAGCAGTGCCGAGACCGGGGTCGGCGCGACCATGGCGGCCGGCAGCCAGCGATGCACCGGCATGACGGCCGCCTTGCCGATGCCGAAGATGTAGAGAAACAGCAAGACGAGGGTCGCGGCCTCCCGTCGCCCTGCCGGTGAGCAGACCGCCCGCCTTTGAAATCGAGGGAGCCGGCGACGTAATAGGTGCCGGCG
>JAAUSQ010000359.1 GCA_012033195.1 Chloroflexaceae bacterium | reverse complement strand
TACTTCGGGCACTCCGGCCAACAGGCACTGGAAAACCACGCGCACACCGGCCCCTCGAACCGCTTCAACGACCTGATCGAAGGCACCGATCTATTCAACCGCGGCTACGCCCTAGTGATGGTCGACCTGCGCGGCTTCGGCGGCTCCACCGGATGTCTAGACTTCATGGGTTCCGGTGAGCAGGCCGACGTGAAGGCCGCGATCGACTGGGCCGCGAGCCAGCCCTGGTCCACGGGTGCCGTCGGCATGTATGGCATGTCCTATGATGCCATCACCGGGTTAGTTGGTAACAACCTCGACCAGGACGCGCTCAAAGCCGTCGTCGCCCAGGAGCCGATCTGGGATCTGCACCGTAGCGTCTGGTCGAACGGCGTCCCCCGCTCGACCATCGTGGATGTGTCGCGCACCTATAACGAGATTGCTATCTTGCCGCAGCTGCCCGACGATGACGAGCGCTACCGGAGCAATGCCGCCTACGAGCAGGTGAACCCGCTGTGCCTGCTGTTGAACTCGCTCGGCTACCAGGACGCTGACCCGGACTCGGAGTTCTGGCAATTCCGTAACCTGGCTTGGCACGCCAAGGGCACCGACACACCACTATTGTTCACGCAGGGTTTCCTCGAGTGGAAGGCCGAAGCCGAGGCGGTGGAGGAGTTCCTCTCCAACCACCAGGGGCCGCAGCGCGGCTGGCTCGGCCCTTGGGAGCATTACCGGGGCAACGAGCGCACTGCCGATGGGAAACTGGAAATGGGCCGCGAGGGCTGGTTCGACGAGGTGATGTCCTTCTACGACCAGTACCTCAAGGGTATCGAACCGACCGTGGACTACCCAGCCTACGTCGTGCAGGACAGTACCGGTGCCTGGCGCGCCCAGGACACCTGGCCCGTCGTGGAGTACTCCGCCACCATCGCGCTCGGCGGCGGGTCGTACCTGGACGACGGACTGCCCGCCGACCCCGCAGCCGAGGTTCCCAACCGTTTCTTCGTCTGGTCTGAGCCACTTGGGCAGCCGGTTCGGATCACTGGTACGCCGCAGGTGTCTCTGAATACCGAGGGCCACGGCAACGTCATGGTCGAGCTGTACGACGTCGCTCCAGACGGCAGCGCCGTTGCGTTCAACCGACAGGTAGCGGTGGTGAAACCCGGCACGACCAGCTTCGATCTGCGATCGACGGACTGGACGCTGCAGGCTGGTCACGCACTGGCCGTCGAGATTGGCACCATTCAGCCCTCTCTGGCCCCCGACAACGACTGGATTGATACACCGTCGTTGGAAAGAATCACCGTCAGCGACGCCCGACTCGAACTTGCCCTGGACGACCCAGCCAACGACACCGCCATCCCTGGCGATCGCGCGCCGTGGCTGGACATCTACCGGCAGGCGTCCACGGAGCAACTGTCTCCCAGTACCCCGAGCTTCACGCTGCCGACGGAAGACCGCTGACCCACATCCTAGGCTGGGTCTTGCTGTATGCACGCGGAGGCTAACGATGCAGTGGTCAGGCTATATCTCTCCACTACATGCCCACCACGCCCCAATTTGGACACAGATAGAGTCGCGGCGCTTGGACTGCCAACGATGCAGATTGAAATCCGCGTGACTGCAATTGTCCCGTGAGTTTTGCATCAACAACAACGCTGCTCTACGCGGCGGTTCTCACTCTTAATCATCACTACATCCATCACCAAAAATAGGAGCTAAAACTATGTCACGCAAAGCGATCGCCACAAAGCGCCCTACTCACCCAAATCATGGAGTAAGACACATCCGCTTGCTTCGCAAACCTTTCCAGATCATTCGCGCCAATTTTCGCGCCTACCTCATCATCAACGCCATTGTGTATGGCTTAGTCATCACTGGGATGGTAGTGGCGATGGTCTTCCCCAATCTGAGCGCAACTCAGTTGGCCACCCTGGAAGACAACGGAACGGCAGATCTTGTCCGATCGCTAATCAACAACCCTTGGCTGTTCTCACTGACCATCCTGGGAGTCAACGTCATGACTGGCGCGCTGCGGATCGTGCTCCCTTCGCTGATCGTTCCCTTCAGTGGCATCGCCATATTTGCGTATAAAGCATTCACGTTAGGTTTAGCTATGGCCCCGTCTACCAAGATTATGGCGGTGGCACTGATCCCGCACTCGCTAACGATACTCATCGAACTCCAAGCTTACGCCCTCTTGATGTTTGGCGCATACATCCTCGGTCGGTCTTGGGTTCGCCCCGCCACCATCGGTGCTCGGAACCATCGTCAGGGTTACGTTCGTGGGCTGAAACAGCTCGGTTGGCTGAGCCTGGCCACACTCCCACTGTTTATCATCGGCGCGATCTGGGAGGCGTTCTCGCTCCGCTACCTGGTTCCTCTGCTAACCCAATGGTTGTTGTAGCCCTAAACGGACCAAATCATGATGGTTTCTTGAATCAATTGTCAACTCTGCAATTTTAGATGGTGAATCAAATGATTAAGTACAAAGATTTTGCGCCTCGAATTACTGAACGAGGACCCTTAGGCGGTCCTTCCGAGTATGAATCTTTTTCGGAGGTTGTGAGTGCTGCAAATCAGTGGATCGAAAGTACAACGATACAGGTAATTAATGTTGAAACTGTTGTTTTACCCGATCGAATTAAGGGCATGGGTGATGGTGACTACGGGGTGAAGACCAGTGATGCTTTCTACCCAGTGATGATCAGTCAGGGTCTTGCAATAAATTGCTTTCAATGTGTGCGTGTCTGGTACAAAGAATAAGCTTCACCGGAGAAGAAATAATGAAACGATCTACCTTGTTTACTTTCCTGTATCTGGCGCTGGGAGTTTGTTTGACGGCGATCGCGTTTGGATACCCAAACCTGCCTTCGGGTCTTCAAACCAGCTTGTTGATCAATGCAGGAGCGTCCTACATCGCTTGTATTTTCAATCCATCTTGGCGGGAGAGGACAATCCGCTTCTATCGCAGCCGCAATTCATCGGTCATCCTATCCTCGTTGGTGATTGGATTCATTATTATTTGGATGGTTTGGCAGGTTCAAAGTCAGAACTGGACAATGGAAGCCATTTTACAGGCGCTTCCGTGGCTAATAGGTGTTTTACTGTTTGCTGAAAACATTGTGATTATCAGGCAAGTGAATTCTGAAAATTAGAAACTGTTTGCAAACGCTTGTTAAGTGGTTTCTACTTTCCACCTTCGCTTGTTTTTGGCGAGTCTTCGTAGCATCAACAGTACCAAGAGTAAAATCAACCATGTTTAAGCGATTCTCTAAAGTTTCTATCCTGTTAGTCACAGTTACAGCGTTGGTGATGGTTTGTTTACAATCTTTTGGGGCAAAGCCTGCCCTATCTGAGATACCAGATTTAGGCTCCTCAAATCAGTCAACGCTGGTTGCAACAGCCGCTCTTCCCCCTGATCTTGTCCCGGCTGTTTTAGGCGGTAGACCTGTTTATGTACTATATGTGACCAGAGCCGAAGATACAGTTCTCATCCGTTGTTATCCCGGTTATGAACCTACGATCACCGTTCGAGCGATGGGAAGTAATCCCAATGCTAACACTCAAAAAGAAGGTGTTATGATGTGTCGCCCTTCTGCTTAGAACTGATGTGGCAAATTTGCTCTGGTATCGTTACAGGCACATGGACAGAAGCTGCTTCAGACCGATGTGGTGTTCAGACCTGAAGAACGTCCTGAAGCGCGATCGCGAATTAGATAGAAACTGCTCTCACACGGGCTAGGCCAAATAGTACAGATATCGAGTTGAAGTGCAACTCTGGAGTGAGCATTATGGAGCAGCATGAATGGCAAGATGAAGTCCGACAGTTGGCGA
>JAAUSQ010000036.1 GCA_012033195.1 Chloroflexaceae bacterium | reverse complement strand
CTATTTTGTTGAGTCGAGCGGTCTGGGCAACGGCCCCTACACTTCCGCATCACCGATATTTACGGTAACACCCTGCTTGATACCAACATTCCCTTTGCCGAAAATAGCGAAGCAAGCGGTAGCGGGCAGTTCCCCGCGCCATAGCTCACCCACCAATGAAGCCCCGGAAGCAGAGAAGCCGGAAGGTGGTTCCCTCCGGCTCCTGCATACGAACGTTGACCGCATTACCCGACGCGGCTACTCTGCCGCCGGACGGGTGGCGCGGGGGCCGCTTTGCAGCAGAGATGGATTATCGCCCTGCACGGTCAACCCCCTAATCTCGGCGCGGTTGTTGTCTTCGCGTATCTCAATCACGTTGCCCTCAGCACTGGTGCTCCAACCATCCACATACACGTACACATCGGTTGTGCCTGCCGCCAACCAGCCAGGCCAGAAGGTATAGTCGGTGCTATAGCTATTGGGTGTCGAGCGTAACGTGATGCTTTCGCCTGGTAGCAGCGGCTCCAGCACTTCCCACACAATACCGAAGCACGGTTCCAGCGTACAGAGCAGATCCCAGCGCGTGGGCAGTTCTGATGGCGTCGGAGGCAGTGCCGGATTGATGAACATGTCAACCCCAGAAGCCCTCGGTATGGTGGCGTTGCCGCGATTGGTCACCACCACTGTGAATATAACCGGCTCACCTGCCTGGAGCGTGCGTGTATCTGGCTCCATTTGCAGGTCAACAATGAAGTCTGGCCCCTGTAGCGCAAGCGACCGATCTGTCTGCGAACTTGCCAGCGGTAGGTACACCCGGAAGCGCTGCACCAGAATGCTTTCGGTTGCTGCCGCAATAACCTGTCCATTGCCATTCTCGGTGGTCAGTTCAGCATCAACACCGAGTTCGGTGCCTTCGGGCACGCTAGCGTCAATGGTACCAGCAAAGGTGTAGCTCAGCTCTTCATTGGGGGCCATTGCTTCAATGTCCAGGGCATACGCTTGTGTCTCTGCCTGCTGCAACGTGGTGAGCAGTCGCCAGTTGGCGGTACTGCGAATGGCATCAAAGACGACTGAGCGCGGCACCCGCAGCACCACCCGAATACGGCGCACAGTATCGGCGGTCGGGTTCGTAATGATGACCGTACAGGTGAACCGTTCACCCGGCGCAACCTGCCGCGAACAGCGCAGCGTCAGCAGAACGGTCGGGGTTGTCGCCGTCGCTGTCGGTGTGGCGCTCGGTGTGACGGTGGGTGCGTTGGTCGCCGTCGCGGTGACGGTTGCTGGAGGTGTTCGGGTTGCTGTCCGGGTATTTTCTTGCAGAGGAGTGAGGGTCGGTAGGGGGTGCGTCGCGAGACGCTTTCCGCCTGCCACTGTGGGCAACCAGGCGTAAAAGTAGGTTGCTAATTCAGGCTCCGTTTCAGTGAGTGCATCGGCAGCGCTCACTGAGTGTGTGGTGGTTGCTGTCAGGGTCGCTGTTGTTGTTAGCGCAGCCGTAGTATGCAAGTGGGTCGCTGTCTCAACAGAGTAGGTAGGGCCTATCGGTAACCGGGCCTGTACAGAAAGTGGTGGTACAACCGGGGTATGCAGAAACACCCAGAGCACGAATAAGCCCCCAATGGCAAACCAACGATAGACCGAATGCATATCTCTCCCGAAACTACAGCACAATATCCTCAGACGCTGACCGCCAGACGAACGAAGCCGATACCAACCGCTCCTCGATCTGGGCGCGACCGAAGGTGAAGACTGTACAAACTGGGAAGGAGGCAATTCCCAGGGAGTATGTAGTTTGCATTTAAAAACATGTAGCTCCATGGCTAGCATACAATGGGTATACCACAGAAGCAATGCACCAATGGTACCGGATATAAATAGTACCAGTTTCAGATGATGAAAATACAATTGCGTACACACTACCTCGACCAGATCCGCCAGTGGCGGGGCGCTCAGCACCTCGTCCAGCGCTGGCCCCTCGTTCAGCAGTGCCGCTGCTGGCGCAATCTCGTGGATATCGTCATCCGTCGCCGCCGGGCCGATGTCGCCGCTACGGTCGTAGTTGTTCACGGCCCAGCGTGGTCGTGGGGAGAGCGCAGATGCACCCGCATTTGCGCCCCCACCCATGCAGTCGAATAGTAGCGGGAAACGCCTGGATTAAGAAGGAGGAGAGACACCATGAGCGATGAGTATATATCTTCTTCAATAGACCAGCAACGAATGAGCACCGAGGTAAATACACAGAGCAATGGAGCTACTGGCTCCGAGGCGGGCTTAAGTGGAAACGATCAGATAGGGTTGCTGGTTTAACCGTGTAGATTCATTATATGTCTGGATTGCCGATCCCAATAAAGAAGAATTGACACAGCTTCGACAGCGCCTGAGTGATCTGAATACGTTAAAATTAAGGAAAACAAAGCACAGTGTTAACGCAAAAGAGTATCGGTTTTTTGTTCGAAATGAGACCGATTACAACTTGTTGTAAAGAAGTGACCCACCATATGATTGAGCGTGGCAAACAACCGATAACTATAGACAACACCATCCACACCAGCCTGCTCCCCGCTTCGCTCGGCGACCGCCTGGCCCCCTATATGCGTCTGGCGACCCACCTGCACCGCGATGCCTACACTCCCGCCGCCATCGTCGAGGTGTTGGGCCGCATCAGCCCGCCCATTGCCCCCGACCTGCGCGACGCCCCCGACCCGGCGCACCTCGTCACCGACCTGCTACACCTGCCGTTGCTCGAACTGCTTGACGCCGCGCTGATACCGGCATCGCTGCCGTCAATGATCAGTAGGTGGTGCGGGTCGCTCATTCCCCGCCCACTGGCTGAAGCAATTCTGTCTCAATACGCTGGCGCACATCGTCTCGCGCATGCCGAAATGCCGCCAGCCGTTCCGCCTCGCTACCCTGCACACCAGAGGGATCGGCAATCGACCAGTGCCGCCGATTGCGTGCGTGCGGAAAGAACGGGCAGCTTTCGTTGGCGCTATCGCAGACCGTAATCACTGCGTCAAACGACTGGTCGAGAAACTGCGTCAGGGTCTTTGAAGTCTGTCCGCTGATGTCGATATGCAGTTCCTGCATTACCGCGATAGCTTCCGGACGCACGCGGGTCTGCTCGGTGCCCGCACTGAACGCCTCAAACTGTCCATGCCCCAGCGCACGTAGCAAGCCTTCGGCCATCTGCGAGCGGGCGCTGTTGTGCGTACAGAGAAACAGCACGCGAATGGGTTGATGCATCGGGTTGGTGTTTCCTTTCGTTGTATCTGGTTGTCGCTCCATTATTCCCATCTTCTCTTTCATGCCACGGAGTGGCGGTGCGGAATCATCACCAGCAGGGTTCGAATATGTTCGACCAGCAACCGGGCGACCTGCTGAAAGGCAATCCGCTGTTCGATACTCTCCGGGGGGGTCGCGGATGGATCGGGTAAGCCCCAGTGGAGGCGGATCGGATTACCTGGATAGTCGGGGCACTGCTCATAAATGTCATCACAGATAGTGATCACATAGTCGAACGACTGCCCCCGCATCGTCTCCAGATGCTTGGATTGCTGCTGGCTAATATCAATGCCCATTTCGGCCAGCACCGCCACCGCCACCGGATGCACCGGGCGCGGGTCGCTACCAGCACTCTGGACTACCACCTGGTCCGCCGCGTAGTGGCGCAGCAAGCCTTCCGCCATCTGCGACCGGGCGCTGTTGTGGGTACAGAGAAATAAGACGCGTGGTCGGGTGTCCAGTGTGTCAGTCATCATGGTTCTCCTGCATTGGGTAGTGTAGCTGATGAACTGCGAAAGGCCTCTGCACCGGGGCGGGTCAGGATGCCCTGCTCATAGAGTTGCTTGCGCTGCACCAGAATAAAACCCTGAATACGCATCTGCATTTCGATCCGTACTTTACGAAATGCTCTGATACGATCATCAAGCCGATCTTCGACCTGAGAAGGATCAGGAAAACCCCAATGGATGCGCTCCGGGTCGCCGGGAAAGGTCGGGCAGGTATCATTGGCCCGGTCACAAACCGTAATGATGAAGTCAAAGGTGTGATCAAGATAAACCTGCAACGGGGTACTCTGCTGGTCCCGAATATCGATTCCGGCTTCATCCATCACCTGAATGGCGAGCGGATGAATGCCCTGGGGATCGGTGCCGGCACTGGCGACCAGAAAATCGGCCTGTCCATGATGACGCAGCAAGCCTTCGGCGATTTGTGAGCGGGCGCTGTTGTGGGTACAGAGAAACAGCACGCGAATGGGATAGTGCATCGGACGCTCCTTCCGTTCTGAACCGTGTAATGCCTACGACGTAGCGGGCGTGTGGGCCAGCAGGGTCAACAACCCCTCGACCCGATCACGCACCTCATCACGCACCAACCGAAAGACTTCCACCGGGTCCCGCCCTGGCACCAGCAACCCACTGGGAGCGGGCACGCTCCAATGCAGATGGACAGCGGCGCTGAGGTGGGGCCGACATAGCTCTCGAACATTATCACAGACCGTGACCACCACCCCCGGCAGCGGGTCGGGCAGCGTCTGGAGATGCTTCGCCACCTGCTGGCTGATATCAATGCCCAGTTCGGCCATCACCTGGATTGCGAGCGGATGCACCGCGCGCGGGGCTGTGCCAGCGCTCTGAACCGAGACCGCTCCGCCGCTCAGGTGCCGCAGCCAGCCTTCCGCCATCTGCGACCGGGCACTGTTGTGCGTACACAGAAACACCACCGGAGATAGCGCTGCGGGCGGGGGGGATGGGGGCATGTTCACCTGAAGTACGGCGTTTAACTGCTGACAGCCCTGCCGCAGCGCGTGCCGATTGAGGGCATAGTACTGGGCGCGGCCATCGTGTTCGCTGCGCCGCACCCTGACAAACCCGGCCTGCCGCAACAGGCCCAGATGGTATGACACCAGATTGGCAGCCAGGCCCGTCCGCGCTACCAGTTCGGTCACCAGCCGATCACTACAGCGCAACTCGTCGATGAGCTGCCAGCGGGTATCATCGGCCAACAGTTTTAAGACCTGAAGCGCAGCCTGCCGGGTGGCGGTACGGGTTACGGGATCATAGCGCATACACCGTTCCTCACAAGTAAATAGATCAGGGAGCTACGAATAATACAAAGAATAAAAGATTATTCAATATTTCTTGAAAGAAGCATATCAGATTGGAGAAAGCATGTCAAGCCTGTGCTTGTATATTGACAGTTATCAATATGCCTATTATACTGTCATCAATGAAACGACAAGAGGAAATCCGATGCCCCGATTTGACAGCACCATAACCCTAGAACAGCCGACCACCGCCGCCTGTTGTCTTCCCGGTATCACGCCGCGCCTTTCGGATAGCGAGGCACAAGCCGCCGCGCTGCTGCTCAAGGCGCTGGCTGACCCAGCGCGCCTGCAGATCCTCGATGTGCTGGCACAACACGAGCGTCTGGTGTGCGTCTGTGATCTGGAAGGGATTGTCGGCGTTCCCGATCCCGAAACGGGGCAGCGACCCAAGCAACCCACCATCTCCCACCATCTGAAGGTGCTGCGCCTGGCCGGGTTAGTCGATTATGAAAAGCGGGGGCAGTGGGCCTACTATGCGGTGCGCCGGGAACGCCTGGCAGCAGCGCAGGCCCTCATCGCGCACTTGGGCGCTGCCCGCTGAGTGGGTGGTCTTTTTTTTGCAGTTGTATATTGATGAGTATCAATGAAAGGACGTGGAACAATGGATCAGCAGCAGATTACCGAGGCCGTCCGGAGCCGCTATAGCAGCATTGCCCGACAGGTGACCGACGGAACGTCGGCACATTGCTGTGATACAACGCCAACGTGCTGCGGTGAAACGAGCGCCGCCGCCGCTTCGGGCAACACCATCTCGCAGGACCTGTATACAGTAACCGAACTGGACGGCCTGCCGCTCAAGGCGGCGCTCGCCTCGCTCGGCTGTGGCAACCCGACGGCGCTTGCAGATTTGCGCCCCGGCGAGACGGTGCTTGACCTGGGCAGCGGCGGCGGTATTGATGTGCTGCTCTCGGCGCGGCGGGTTGGCCCGGAAGGGCTGGCTTATGGCCTAGATATGACCGACGAAATGCTCGATCTGGCGCGACACAATGCAGCCGAGGCTGGTGTGGAGAATGTACGCTGGCTCAAGGGGGATATTGCCAGCATTCCGCTACCAGATGCCTCGGTGGATATCATCATCTCGAATTGTGTCATCAACCTTGCTGCCGATAAGCAACCTGTGTTTGCCGAAGCCTTCCGGGTACTGAAACCGGGTGGACGCTTTGCCGTCTCGGATGTGGTGATTCACGGTGGGTTACCGGTGGGGATGGACGAAAGCGCGGCGTTTCGGCGTGATCTGTCCTCGTGGTCGGGCTGCATTGCGGGGGCCTTGACCGATGCAGAATATCGGGCGGGATTGGCAGCGGCGGGCTTCACCGCCATCGACCTGGAGATCACCCGGCGCTACACATTGGCGGACGTCGGCGCGAAGCTACCAATGTGGGCGCAGACGCTTGACACGGCGACCGTCGCAGCGATCATCAGTCGCTTTGCAAGCACCTTTGTACGGGCACATAAGCCGTAGGGTGTTCACACAGAGCGGGGAGGCTAGTAACGCGACCATGCTCCGGCTGCACGAACGACGCCGTTCTGGGGTAAAACTGTGCTGCTACGCTGGTTAGTCTGCGGTCGTCGGGTGCGTCGCCTGCGTCGTGCTACCCCATGGCCTCCGCTCCCACTGCCGGGGCGTTGGGTATCAGCCCGGTCATGCATGGCCGGGCACATCGCCCCCTTCCGCCTGCTAATAGAATGGTGCTGAATACATTCGGCGCAGCAGCAGGAGCCAGCCAAGGAGCACCGATCAGCAGAACAATTCTGCTCCAATGCAGCACAGGACGACCTGCAGCAGGCCGCGCCCGCCGCGCTGCACGCTGAAATCAATAAAAATCGCTCGACATTGCCCGCTCGGTTCAGGGGCAAATGCTTCCTACGCCTAACCTATGATAAAAAGAAATGCATGTTCCAGGGCGCGTATCCAGTAGGACGTGCAAGACATCGCGCTAACCAATACCATGCGCTCTGCTTCGCTCACCTCGTTTGTTGGTCATGAACACAAACTGACCGACGGTTCACCATCTGCCGCAGCATCCGCCCGAAGCAATATTCTGCCTGCTCCTACTCGGCGTTACATCGTCAACGCAGAACACCAGATGAACATGTGTTGAACACTTGTTGAACTGGTAAATGACTATTCACTGACTGCACCCTGTACCCAGAAAATAAAGATCGCACAACGATAAAAGGTATTCCGTAAATGCTATCAAACTGGCTGCGCCACTACCTACGCAAGGCAATCGGGTTGAGTATGGGCTTCTGGGTAGGCTGTCTCTTGGTGCTTCCGCCTACCCCGACATATGCTCATCCGTTAGGCAATTTCAGCGTCAACCGTTACAGTCGGCTCGATGTCCATGCCGAGGTGCTGCATGTGCGCTATGTCCTCGATATGGCCGAGATACCAACCGTCCAGGAACAATACCAGATTGATACCGACGGTGATGGTACGATCAGTTCGACCGAAGCCGAACACTATGGCACCATACAACTCGCTCGTATTCAGCACAATTTGTATCTGACTATTAATAATACACCTGTAACACTTGCACCAGTCACCCACGCGCTAACGTTCCCGTCCGGGCAGGGCAACCTGCCAACCCTGCGCCTGATTGCCACCTTCGAGGCAGCCTTACCCGCTGATGCGTCGCAAGTGCAGATTGTCTATGAAGACAACAACTATCCGGAGCGCCTGGGATGGCAGGAGATCATCGCCGTTGCTCAGCCAGGCGCGGTGCTGCTTGCTGCGAGTGTGCCAACCGAAGATATCACCAACGAGCTACGCACCTACCCCGCCGATTTGCTCCAGAGTCCGCTGACAGTGCGGCAGGCGCACCTCACTGTTGCACGAGATGCAGTGGTTTCTGTGGTAGGAAGTGTGCCGCTATCGACAAACGGAGCAAGCGGCTGGACAGCAACAGCAGCAACCGAAGACAGCGCGGGAGTAAGCGCAGCGTTTGCGGCACTGGTCGCCAACACGACCAGCACACCATATGCAGTAGGGGTGGCGCTGCTGATTGCCTTCGGGCTTGGAGCGGTACACGCTCTCTCGCCGGGGCACGGCAAAACGATTGTCGCGGCGTATCTGGTTGGTTCACGGGGCACTACCGGCCATGCATTGTTTCTTGGGTTGACAACTACTGTTACCCATACCATCGGCGTATTTGCACTGGGTCTGATCACACTGGGCGTCTCGAAGTGGTTCTTGCCCGAACAGCTTTACCCCATCCTGAGCCTGCTGTCGGGCAGCCTTGTCCTGTTGCTAGGACTGGCGCTGCTGCATGTGCGCTGGCACGCCTTCTGGCACTCCCATCACGCTGCGCCGATGCACCTGCATACCCACGATGATACTGAACCGCATACCCATTCACATCTTTTTGGCATCGGCAGCCACAGCCACACTCCGCCCGAATCGGGCAGTGCTCTGCGATGGCGCAACCTGTTGCTGCTGGGTATTTCGGGCGGCCTGTTGCCCTGCCCATCGGCGCTCATTGTGCTGCTCAGTGCAATTGCACTGGGACGGGTGGGCTTTGGCCTGTTCTTGATCTTTGCCTTCAGCCTGGGGCTGGCCAGTGTCCTCACTGCCATCGGGGTCGCGATGGTACACGCCCGCCAGCTCGTTGCTGCCCTTCCCGGTCAGGGGCCAACCCTCCGTCTCCTGGCACTGGCTGGATCGCTGGTAGTGGTTATCTTCGGCGCTGGCATGCTGTTGCAATCACTCACTGCGATTGGCCTGTTCAAGTTATAGCGCAAAGCAGCCTGACGGCGAAAGGAGGGAATACTCGGAAAGGCTTGTTCGTGTCTGTCTGTTTGATGAACGAAGCGTATGATAACTCAAAGGAGCATAAAGCTATGTCACCATTGCGTCGAATTATACAGGTATGTTGTACGATCCTGACCCCCATGTTATTGCTGGGCAGCCTGCTTGCCAGTTACGACCCGGCTCCTGCTGGTGCATCGAGCCACCGCGAAGCACCACTGATTGCCTTCGACCCGCAGGCCGATAATACCGATGTGTATGCGTTTATCAGCCCCGATGCGAACGATACCGTCACCATCGTTGCCAACTATATTCCGCTTGAGGCTCCGTATGGCGGCCCGAACTACTTCCAGTTTGCCGACGATGTCCTCTACTCGATTAATATTGATAATGTGGGCGATGCACGTCCGCGCATTAGCTATCAGTTCCGGTTTACGACCACAACCCGCAACCCGGAAACCTTTCTCTACAATGTTGGCCCGGTCACCTCGCTCGATGACCCTGACCTGAATGTTGTACAGACCTATGCAGTGACCGAGGTCATCTCGCCGACCAGCGGCACAGTGACCACTACCACCCTCGGTACCGACCTGCCGACGCCGCCTGTCAACATTGGTGAAAAGTCTACCCCGGAGGATGAATATATCCAGATGGCTGCCGATGCCGTCCAGACTCTCGATGGGGGTATCCGGGTTTTTGCGGGACAGCGCGACGATCCGTTTTTTGTTGACCTCGGCTCTATCTTCGACCTGCTGACCCTGCGCGGGCAAGCGCCGCCGATTGGCTACGAAAGCACTGGACCGGTTGCTGGTGTTGATAACCTGAAGGGCTACAACACCCATAGCATTGTGATACAGGTGCCAATTGATCGATTGTTGCAGGGCGCACCCGATGGCGAAACGGTTATTGGTGTGTGGGCCACCGCCAGCCGCCCCTCGATGCGGGTGCTTAGCCCGCTGGGTGGCGTGGCAACAAGCGGCGAGTTTGTGCAGGTGTCGCGCCTGGGGATGCCACTCACCAACGAAGTTGTGATCCCACGGGCGCTGAAGGATGCCTTCAATGGCCTGAAGCCAGAGCAGGACTTTGGCCTGTTCACCAGCGGTACCGACGCGGGCAACCTGCTGCAAGAATCGGTGCTGAACCCCGAACTCCAGCGCCTGCTGAATGCGCTGTATGGGGTGCCCAACCCCGGCGAGAATCGCCAGGATATTCTGTCGATCTTCCTGACCGGTATGACCACTACCAAACCCTTCAGCATTACCGCTGGTGTTACACAGGTTTCGGTGCCTGCCGGAACCGTTGTCAACCAGCCGCAGAATGTGCAACCCGCCGATATGCTGCGCCTGAACACAGCCGAGCCATTCCGACCTGGTACTACAGGCAGCATTTGTGCAGCAGAGCCAAACTATCAGCTTGGTGTGCTTGCTGGCGATGTGTGCGGCTTCCCCAACGGGCGGCGGCTCCAGGATGATGTCACCGACATTGAACTGCTGGCAGTGGCGGGCGCGGCATACAACGTGCTCACCGATGAGACCTTCGATTTTAACCCGGCGCTCATCGGTGTCCTCACCGATAGCGTCAGCGAAAACGATCAGCCGTTCCTGGACGAGTTCCCGTATCTGGCAACGCCCAACGCCGGACAGGACTACTCGCAGGATATCATCCAGCCATTTGCCGACTACCTGCCGCTGGTGCGCCGCACTATGATGCAGCTCCGCGCCGAATAAGGTATCGTTGAAGTTTGAAATAGGTTGCTCTTCCCGCTGATGGGAAGGGCAACCCGGCAATGAGATAAAGGAGATAGTATGCACGCTCTTGTGCGCTGGCGTTCCGAGGTCCTTTTTCTAATAGCGCTGGTCATCTTTGCGGCCACGGTGCTGTGGCGTTCGCTGCAACCGCCTGCCCCCGCATTTGATCTGCCGCAGCGTAACCCGCGCCCGTTCGAGGCGGCGAACACCGGCAACCCAGCGACCATCGGGCAGTTGCAAGATTATCTGCGCGCCAACCCCGATGATACCACTGCCTATGCAACGCTGGGTCTCTCGTTGCTGCAACAGGTGCGCGAAACATCCGATCCGATCCTCTATACCCAGGCAGAGCAGGCCTTTGCTGAAGCGCTGACCCGCGACCCGCAGCACTTCGAGGCGCTGGTTGGACAGGGTATGCTCGCGCTCTCGCGGCATCAGTTTACCGAGGCACTGGCATGGGGCGAACAGGCCCGCAGCGTGAACCCGCACAACGCGCAGCCCTATGGCATACTTGGTGATGCCTATACCGAACTGGGCCAGTATCCCGAAGCCGCCGCCGCCATTCAGCAGATGGTCGATGTGCGGCCCGATGTGCGCTCGTACAGCCGCGTATCCTATCAGCGCGAACTGCACGGCGATGTTGCCGGTGCCATTGAAGCGATGGAACGGGCGGCCCGTGCTGGCAACCCGAACGCCGAAGAAACGCTCTGGGCGCGGGTGCAACTGGGGCATCTCTACTTCAACAGCGGCGACCTCGCCCGCGCTGAGGCAGAATACATCCATGCGCTTGAAACACGCGCCGATTATGTGCCCGCCTTTGCGGGAGTGGCACGGGTGCGCGCCGCGCAAGGCAATACCACCGAGGCGATTGAGTTTTACACGCTGATTGTTGACCGCCTGCCGCTGCCCGAATATGCGATTGCACTGGGCGATCTCTATACGGTTAGCGGTGATACCACCAGCGCCGAGCAGCAATACAAACTGGTTCATACCATCCAGCAATTGAACAAAAACGCGGGCATGAATACCGATCTGGAGATGGCGCTGTTTCTGGCCGACTACGGCGACAGCCCAACCGAAGCGGTGCAGCAGGCGCGGGCTGCCTACGCACAACGGCCCTCCATCCACGCGGCGGATGTCCTGGCGTGGGCGCTCTATCAGCAGGGGCATTATGCCGAGGCGTGGCAATACAGTCAGGAAGCGCTGCGGCTTGGCACCCGCGATGCGCTCTTCCATTTTCACGCCGGAATGATCGCCGCTGCGCTGGATGACACGGCAGCAGCGCACCACCATTACAGCAGGCCCTTGCAATCAATCCACACTTCTCAGTGCGCTACGCACCGCAGGCAACCGCACAGTTGGAGCAACTTGCAGCCTCAAAAGGAGCGACCGAATGACCACCAGCTATAGCAGCACTGATAAAAGCGCCCCCATGCCCTCGGCCCCGATGAAATATCTTGAAGATGGCCGGGTTGATTGGGGGACGATGTGGGACACCTTTTGTGCGCCCGCGTGGGATGGAGGCCCGCCCCATCGCGGTACAATGCTGTATGCGGCGGTGCCCGCCGACTCGACCAGCGCCCAGTATCAGGCGGTGGTAGCCGAACTGATACGCGGCATTACAGCAGTAAGCGGGTTACCGGCTGCCCCAGCCGAACCAGGCTGGATTGCGGTAGCATGCGCCTCGCCTGCGATGGCGCAGTGGCTCGGCGAGTCGATTGTGCTGGAAAATGTAGCGGCCCGCTGGGATGCGGCAACCCTACTGCTCCCGGCAGGCCCACACTACACCCTCGGCGGTGAAATAAAGAATGTGATTACGGTCATTGCTAAATCGCATCACTACTGGATCGAACATCTACCGACGGATGTCAAGCGCACCCTTGCCGTCCAGAACTGGCTTGCCCAGATGGGCGAACGTGTGCAGGGTTGGCTGCGACCGCACGCGACACGGTCGTAACATGAACCGCATGCAACAACCGCATGGAAGACACCTGTGCTCATTGCATGTTACAGGATGCAAGCCTATAATGGAACAGAGGGTCATAAGAGTACATGGTTTTTTCCACAGATTGAGCGCTCCCAACCAACAGCGCTCACTGTGCTGTGTTGAGTGGCTGGATCGATGCAGCAATACTCCTCTGTGGAGGGATGCAAATCCTTCCTGGGTGCGGCGAGGAGGGCAAATGTCACGGTTGGCAGCGCGTTTAAACACGGTGCGTCAACAGTCTTTTTGTGGGCGTACCGATGAACTGGCTCTGTTTGAGACGACGATTACTGCGCCAGAACTCCCGTTTCATATGCTTTATGTCTATGGGCCAGATGGGATTGGCAAATCAACCCTGCTGCAACAATTTGTCGTCTGTTGCACCAGCCACGCTGTGCCGGTGTATGTGCTAGATGGTGCCGTGATCGAACCTGAGGCGGACGCGGTTCTTAGGGCGCTGGCCCACGTGGTTGGTGTTGCCGAAGGCGGCGATCCCTGTGAGGCACTGGTCGAACATCATCAGCGGCAGGTCATCTTGATTGATACCTACGAACGCTGCGCCCCCCTGGATGGCTGGTTTCGCAATACCCTGCTGCCTGCACTCCCCGAAGATACGCTGGTGGTGATTGCAGATTGTAATGCGCCGGCGCTCGCGTGGCGCCACCGACCCGGCTTGGCAGACGTTGCTGCGTATGATGCCGCTCCGCAACTTAAGCCCCACCGAAAGCCAGATCTACCTGCGCCTGCGCGATGTGCCGACCAATCAGCACGATGCCGTCTTGAACTTCACGCATGGGCATCCGCTAGCACTGGCGCTGGTAGCCGATCTTTTTGCACAGCGTGAGGGCTTTGTGTTTACTCCCGAAGAATCCCCCGATGTAGTCAGGATGTTGCTTGAGCGACTGGTGCAGCGGGTACCTGGGCCAGCACATCGGGCCGCGCTCGAAGTCTGTGCGCTAGTGCATCTCACCACCGAATCGCTGCTCTCGCAGATGCTCCGTATACCGGATGTGCATGGATTGTTTGCATGGCTGCGTGGATTGTCGTTCATCGCCACGAGCCGCCAGGGTATTTATCCCCATGCGCTGGTGCGTGAAGCGCTCGCCACCGATATGCGCTGGCGCAACCCCGACTGGTACAAAGAACTGCATCAACGGGCACGAACCTACTTTACACAGCGTCTCGCACAGGTTGTGCCGCACGAACAACAGGATGTCTTAACTGACTATATCTTTTTGCATCGTCATAATGCTGCGGTGCGCCCGTTTTTTGTGTGGCAGCACCATACTCCTTTGTTCGCAGATCAGTTGCAGCCCCACGATACTGATGTGGTGGCCGCCATGGTCCAGCAACACGAAGGAAGCGACGCGGCCCGACTGGTACGTTACTGGCTGCTGCACTACCCGCAGCATGTCACCGTGTTTCGCAGCAGCATTGGACAGATCGGGGGCTTTCTGTTGCCACTTGAATTGCACGCGCTTCAGCATGCCGAACGTGCGGCTGATCCTGCGACACACGCCGCATGGAATTATCTGCTGCTGCACACGCCGCTGCGCCCTGGCGAACGGGCAACGCTCTGGCGCTGGTGGATGGCACGCGATACCTATCAGTCGGTATCGCCTACGCAGAGCCTGCTTTTTGTGCATATGGTGCGGCACTATCTCACCACACCCGGTCTCGCCTTCACATTCTTGCCCTGCGCCGACCCAGATTTCTGGCGGGAGTTGTTTCGGTATGTCGCGCTCGAACGCCTGCCCACTGCCGACTTTGTAATAGCTGATCGACACTATGGGATGTACGGGCACGATTGGCGTACCATACCGCCTGTCGTCTGGCTCGAACAGGTGGCGGCCCGTGCGCTCTCACCCGAGACACCGCTCCCCGCATTGCAGGATGCTAGCCCGATTGTCGTGCTCAGTCAGGATGCCGTGGTGACGGCAGTCCGCGATGCTTTGCGCGACATCTTGAATCCGCAAGCCCTGCGCCATAACCCGCTGCTCCGGTCGCGGCTTATCGCCGAGCGCACCGGCTTTCGGGCAAGCGAAGCCGAACAGATTGCTCAGCTTCAGCAAACTATTCGTGAAGCATGCGAACGCCTCCGTGCCACACCGCAGACCCTCAAACTCTACCGCGTGCTGTATCACACCTATTTGCAGCCTGCCACCACCCAGGAACGCGCCGCCGAGTTGCTCGACCTGCCATTCAGTACGTATCGGCGGCATCTCAAGGCTGGAATTGCTCATGTTGCTGCCGTGGTGTGGCAGCACGAGATGGGGTCACCGTTGCGGTGAGCACCATGTGGACATCCTTTGATCTGGAATATGCACCCTGTCGCGCAGTATACTGCCGTTTAGCGATTTTCGAATACGAGTGCAGAAACCAGCAAGCAATGCAGATAAGAAATCGGAGCGATTAGCGGCGTTCCAGCACGCACTCGGCGAGGCAGCCATCCGGTTCAACGGTATGCAGGAGAACTAGTTATGACTGAGCACGCTGCACAGATTGTCATCGATCTGATCGATGCATGGAATGCCCACGACAGCACACGCGTCGCGCAACACTATGCACCCGAATATGTGGCAATTGATGTGGCCTACAGCAAACCGCTGCTGGGGCAGCAGGGCGGCAGTCATCTGATGCAGCGCTATGTTGCCGCCTTCCCCGATCTGTACATCAGCCGAGACCACATGCTTGCCCACGGAGCGCAGGTGGCGCTGTTCTGGACATTTCACGGTACGCATCGTGGTGCGTTTATGAATATCCCTTCGACCGGGCGGCGCATTGCTGTACGTGGCACATCGCTGTTTGCAGTTGCCGCCGGGCAGGTGGTGCAGGGCCTGCATATCTGGGATGTCGCGGGGCTTCTTCGCACTGTGGGGTTACTGCCCGATCTGCCCTGAACATCGGTCAGCATGTTTTTGGCTGCTTTGCGTCCGGTTGCAGCAATGGTATACTCCCCCTTTTCTGGCGGATGGCCGCCCCTGCCCAGCGGGTGTCACCCTGGCGCGTTGTTTTGCGTAGTCTATAATAGGAATAAGCGTGCAGGAGGATACTTCAACAATCAACGAGGTGAAGGATGCTCACGAAACTCAGGAGGTTCACGTTATGACTTCACTACCCAGCGACCCGTCCGCCAGTGCCGCGCCATCCGTTGCAGACGTTCCTACATCGCCGCCACCCCGCCGCCGCATCCACGCTGGCGATATGGGCCTGCGGATACTCCTGATCCTGTGTCTGGTGCCCTATATCGGTATGCTTGTGGTGCTGGTAAACCAGACGTTTGGTATCGTCATCGTGCAACCACAGTATCCGCTTGTAGAAGTAACGGGTGGGCCGCCCCTGGATACACTTTCAAAAGAAGAACTGCTTGCTGTGCTGGAAGGGTTTGAGTATTTTAGGCCAGTGCGTCGCGAATTGCGTGCCATGCCGCCCGCTGAGCGCCGCCGCGCCGCCGTGTCGCAGGCCGTGGGCAATCGCGAGCAGGTCGGGTACACGGCCCACAAAGTGGAGGTTGCGCTCAAAGGGCATGCGCGAGACGGGCGGCAGGGCGGCGGCGGGCGGCAGCGTGTCGGTGGGCATCTGGCTGAGCAGGTGTCGCGCCGCTTCAAGCACCTGTGGGTCGGAGGGGCGGTCGCGGGCCGCCTCGTAGATGATGGTGACCGCGCCGTAGAAATTGCCTTGTGCGCCCTGGTTTGGAGTAGGATTGTGAATCTGCTGTTCGCTCATCGGCGGTTCTCCGAATCAAGTGTTGCTGCCCCCATCGCACGCACTGCGTCACCTCTGCGTGTGCGATAGTTGTATCAACCTGATTATAGCATGCCCGGTTGGATCGGCGGTGCGCTCGGCCTCGATACTCGCAAACAGCGCCCGGCTATTGCGGAAGTCGCCAACAAAAACCTGACCACCGGGTACAATTGCCGCAGCGAAAAGCCCGAAAACGCCGCTGTCGAAGTTACTGCAATAGCATTGGTACCGCTGTGCAGCGGGTCGGTACTGTCAAACGCGACGGTACTATTCCACGACCAGTTTTCCCATTCCGCACTCAAGCTATCATCATACATAATCCGGTTGGTAGCGACAGAAGCAGGCGGCGCAACAACAAGCAGCGCCAGTAACAGCCCAACAAGAAGCAGACTGCTCCTGATCAGGAGGTGATTGTGTTTGAGAACAGGTTTGGCAATCGGTTGTTGCATCACCGTTGTTCCTCCATAGGTAAGCCAGGTAGTTGGTGTGTTTGTAATGTGATAGATGGGTTGAGCGACCGACGGCATCATTCCAGCGAACGCCGTGCGCTGTGGAGATCAGTCGGTCAGCATACGAACGGCCCGCAGCGTATCTAGTGGGTGATACCGTAAGTGGAACAGCCTCATCATACGGGGAGAACGGGGGCTTGTCTAGAAATCAATTGCGGGTAGGTTGCAGCTTCCAGCAGGGTTGGCAACAGCACCACCGAGCGTCGCCCTCCGCCGCCCCGCTCTGCGCGATGCCGCAGGGGGAAGCTACGCCTGGGAGCGGGCCGGGGGTGCCTGAGCGCGTTGCTCCCCGTGGCTGAAAAACTCATAGATCACTATGCCAGAACTAGAAGAGTATCTTATCGTGAGGTAGTAAGGCGAAGGAGCACGAGACGCCCGTGTCCAGTCTACGTGCACTGTCCTGAGAACACGGCCCTTCAACGCCTGAACAAAGATGCTCGACACTATGTTTGCACACGAGCCGCACGAGATAGTAGCAGAATAGTTGCCGGAAATGACCCCTTGTTAGATTTGTATATCTTTGATATACTGATATGCATACAATTCAGTTATAAATACCCCCCAAATCCTCAACCCTTTCTATTGCATTATGTGATAATCGCTGTGTATTCTATATGAATTCATGCCAATCGACTTTGTGTAATATAGTACATAGACAATTGAGTCGTTTTCTGGTAACCTCCTGTTAACCAGAAAAAAGATACCACTCGTGTACACTACTTCACTATTTACAGTGACTACGAGGTGGCAACAGCCTACAACATCTGGCACCGCTTGCACCTTTCTTGCCAGATACCGCGATGCACCGCTGCATCTTGTGACTGTCCACAGTGAGCATCCCTCATTGGCCCCATTGGTGATACATAGATCACCGCAAAGAATTTCCGATTGCGCTTGATAGCTTGTTCTGTCTCTGTCCCGCATGGGATAGCTGTCTCGATTTGTGTACCCGACGAATGGCTCGGCGGGTCACCGTCTCGCAAGGAGGTCTATTGTGAGGCAAGTAGCATTTTATGGTAAGGGCGGCATCGGCAAATCCACAACCCAGCAGAACACGGCGGCAGCACTGGCATCACTCGGCAATTCGCTTATGGTCGTCGGCTGCGACCCTAAAGCGGACTGCACGCGCCTGCTCCTGCGCGGAAAACGGCAGCCTTCGGTGCTGGACGCGCTGCGCGACAGTCCAGACGACATCCAGCTTGCACAGGTCATCAGCGAGGGGTACGGGCACGTCAAGTGCGTTGAATCGGGTGGCCCTGAGCCGGGCGTTGGCTGCGGCGGGCGCGGCGTTATCACGGCGATTCAGACGTTGGAAAAACTCGGCGCATACGAGAATGACCTGGACTATGTCTTCTACGATGTGCTCGGCGACGTAGTGTGCGGCGGCTTTGCAATGCCAATTCGTGAGGGCTATGCTGAGGAGATCTATATCGTCTGCTCTGGCGAGTATATGGCGCTGTTTGCCGCAAACAACATCTCGAAGGGTATCCGCAAGTTTGCCGAGCGTGGCTATGCACGCCTGGGTGGGCTGGTCTGCAACTCGCGTATGGTGGAAAACGAGGCCGAGATGGTGAAGGAGTTTGCGCGGCGGCTGAACACGCAGATGATCCACTTTATCCCGCGCAGCCGCGACGTGCAGCGGGCCGAGATCAACAAGAAGACCGTGATTGACTATGATAGCGAACTGCCCCAGGCAAACGAGTATGTGTTGCTGGCAACCAAGATCGAGGAGAATGACCAGTTTACGATCCCGACGCCCATGAACCAGGACGAACTGGAAGAACTGATGCGCGACTATGGCATTATCGACTGAACATCGCACGACCATATGACGGGACCGGAGATATTCCTTTGGGTCCAATCGCGGGTATATCCCGGCCCCGCCACATGATCGCCAGGAGCATAGCTCCAGAGAGGAGCATACCATGACTTATGGAGGAACGCAACAGCGCCCGTCGGAGACAGATCGGTCACTGCCACGCGAAATACTGGAGCATCCGTGCTACAGTGCCGATGCACATCACAAGTATGGACGGATCCATGTCCCGGTTGCACCGCGCTGCAACATCCAGTGTAACTACTGTACGCGCAAGTTTGCGTGCCCGAACGAAAACCGACCGGGCGTGACGATGCGGGTTATCTCGGCGACAGAGGCAATTGATACCATCGAGGACGCCCTGCGTAAGGAGCCGCGCCTGCGGGTGCTTGGCGTCGCGGGGCCCGGAGATGCGCTGGCGAATGATGCCACGCTGGATACCTTCCGCCGTGCCCGCAGTGCCTTTCCGATGCTGTCGCGCTGTCTTTCGACCAACGGCCTGCTGCTGCCCGAAAAGATCGACGAGATCCACGACGCGGGCATCACGTCGCTGACCATCACGATCAACGCCATCGACCCGGCTGTAGGGATGCAGATCTACTCTCGCATTCGCTACAAGCAGCAAACCTATCGCGGCGCAGAAGCCTTCGATATTCTGTGCCGCAACCAGCTCGACGGCCTCGAACGTGCCACCGAACGCGGTATGTTCGTCAAGGTCAATTCCGTCTTGATCCCTGGTATCAACGACCGTCACCTCATCGATGTGGCCCGCGAGGTCAAGCGCCGGGGCGCGTACACGATGAATATTATCCCGATGATCCCGCTTGCACAATTTGCCCACATGGAGCCGCCCACCGACGAGGAAGTCAACCGGGTGCGCGACGAGTGCGAGACCGTCATCCGGCAGTTCCGCAACTGTATGCGCTGCCGTGCAGATGCCATCGGTGTCCCTGGCGAGGAGGGCTGTGGCGGCCCTGGCCCGGCCAACGGCACGGCCTGCAATGGGCGCAAGACGGGTGACGGCAAGGGGTGCGACCCCCCTAGTGGCCCGAACGCAGGTATCCATCAGGTCTGCACACCAAAGTTTCTGGAGGGAAAGGCCGTCATTGCGCTGACGGGCCTTGATCTTCCCCAGTCTACTGATTAACAACAACATTACATAGAGCACGAAGGAGGGACGATATGTCCGGCTGTTTTCGGTGCAATCTTACGATCCCCGAACGTCAGAGCCATATTGCCGTGAAAAAGGGCGGCAAATGTGCCCGCAGCGATGGCTCGGCAGAGTTTATTGAGAGCAACACCCGCACCACCCCCGGCGATATGACCGAGCGTGGCTGTACGTATGCCGGTTGTCGCGGTGTGGTGGGTGGCCCCGTCAAGGATGTAATCCAGTTGACGCACGGCCCCGTCGGGTGCGCGTTCTTCTCGTGGGGCTACCGCCCGCACGTCGCCGATACAGACTTCCATATGAAGTACACCTTCATCTCGGATATGAATGAGACAAACATTGTGTTTGGCGGCGAGAAGCGCCTGCTCCAGTCGATTGTTGAGGCGGCGCAGGAGTTCCCCGACGCACAAGGCGTGTTTGTCTATAACACCTGCTCAACGGCATTGATCGGCGACGACGGGCGCGACGTGGCAAAGCAGGCCGAGGCGCTGATCGGCAAGCCGGTCGTGTTCTTTGAGTGCGAGGGCTTCCGAGGCGTGAGCCAGTCGGCGGGCCACCATGTGGGCAATGAGACCATCTTCAAGCATCTGGTTGGCTCTGAAGAACCTGTGGGCGACACCAGCACCGCCATCAATATCATTGGCGACTATAACATCAAGAACGATCTGCGCACCTTCGAGCCGCTCTTCGAAGAGCTTGGTGTGCGTATCCTGACCCGCTTCACGGGCAATGTATCCGTCAACGATCTCAAGAGCATGCATCGTGCCCGACTGAATGTTGTACACTGTCAACGCTCTGCGACCTATATTGCCGAGATGATGCACGACAAGTATGGCACGCCCTACATCGATGTGACGCTGTTTGGTATTCAGGCGATGAGCGCCGCCCTGCGTAAGGTTGCCGCCTTCTTCGGTCTGGAAGCAAAAGCGGAAGAAATCATCGCCCGCGAACTGGGGCGCATGCAGTCGCAACTCGATTATTACCGCCATCGGCTTTCTGGCAAGCGCATCTTCATCTATCAGGGTGCGCCGCGTGCGTGGCACTGGATCGAGATGTTCCGCGAACTGGGCATGGAGACAATCGCCGCCGCTACCACATTCGGGCACCAGGATGACTACGAAAAAATCTTTGAGCGCATCCAGGAGGGCGGCCTCGTTATCGATAATCCGAATGTGCTGGAACTGGAAGAAGTGCTGGAAACGTATAAGCCGGATCTATTTGTCTCGGGCAACAAGGAAAAGTATGTAGCCTACAAGCTGGGCGTGCCCTTCGTAAATGGGCATACCTATGATACCGGGCCATATGCGGGCTTCTCCGGCATGCTCAATTTCGCCCGCGACATCGACCGGGCGCTGACCTCACCCGTCTGGAAGCTGCTGCATACCAACGCTCGCCCCGTACCGGAGCAACTGCACGCCCTTTCCGACGCGACGTAGGCCCTTACCTATGCGGAGGTCACGCCGCGCCTGTCGTGCGCGTGGCCCCGCCCTATGCACAAGGAGACAATCATGAGCATAATCAGCAAGCAGGAACGGCTTGTCGCTATCAACCCGACCCGCTCGTGTGCACCTATTGGGGCCATGCTCAGCACCTTTGGAGTCCACGGCGCACTCACCATCAACCACGGCTCACAGGGCTGCGCGACCTACCCGCGCCACCAGATGGCGCGGCACTTCCGCGAGCCGATTGAGGTCGCGACCAGTTCGCTGACTGAAAAGACCACCGTCTATGGTGGCAAAGAAAACCTGCTCGCGGCGATCAAGAATGTGTACGAGCGCTTCAAACCGACGATGATCACCATCTGCTCAACCTGCCTGTCGGAGACGATTGGCGACGATGTGCCTGCCATCATCGAGGAGTTCCAGAAGCACTATCCCGATGTAGCTATCCCGATCCTGTCAGTGCGCACGCCGTCCTACATCGGCACTCATATTACCGGCTTCGACAACTTCCTGACCGAAGTAGCAAACCAGCTTCCGATCCGGCAGCCCAAGAAGAAGGACGCACCGACGAATGGCAAGGTCAACCTTATTCCGGGGTGGGTCAATCCCGGCGATATCCGCGAACTGCGGGCGATGCTGGCAGAGATGGACGTTGAGGCTACGCTGATCACCGACTTCTCCGAGACGCTGGACGGCGGCTATTACCATCCGCGCCCCCGCTTTCCGCGTGGCGGCACGACGGTCGAAGAGCTGCGCGATAGCTCAAACGCGATGGCGACGATTGCGCTTCAGCAGAACATTGGCGGCACTGCGGCGGGTGTCTACAAGCGCCGCCACAACGTCCCCGCGCACGTGCTGCCGATGCCAGTCGGTCTGGCTAATACGGATACGTTTATCGAAACACTGACGGCAATCACCGGGAAGCCGATGCCCATATCACTGGAGCTTGAACGCGCACGGCTGCTCGATGCCATCGTGGATACACATATGTTCAACACCGGCAAACGGGCGGCGGTCTATGGCGACCCCGACATGGTGTATGGTCTGGTGCGACTTCTCGCTGAGATGGGCATTCAACCTGCGTTCGCATTGACCGCACACGACTCGAAGAAGTGGGCTGAAGATATGCTGGCTCTTGCCAACGAGATCGGCGTGGAGGTGGAGATTATGTACCGTAGCGACCTGCACGAACTGCACAAGCGCATCCGGGCGGCTCCCGTCGATATTGTGCTGGGCCACTCGAAAGGCAAGTTTATCAGCGATGCCGAAGAGGTGCCACTGGTGCGGGTCGGCTTCCCCATCGAGGATCGAGTGGGCTACCACCGCCGCACCATTGTTGGCTATCGCGGTGCGATCAGTCTGGTCGATGAGATTACCAACGCGATCCTGTCGAACAAGATGGTTGTCAGCAGCACGGTGATGGAGCGTACCATGATGGGGCCAACCAGCATACCGCTTGAAATCGAGGAGCTATCGCCGCGTGTGGCAGCTGCGGGCTGAATATGATAGGCAACGAAACGGAGGCTTGACGATGACAACAGACAGTGCATATTCCTATCGCAACCACCTGGATGAGCCAGCCGACCCCTGTAGTGAACAGCGGCTTGAAGTTAATGGTGCCTACCTGCTTGTCCAGTGGGGCGACCATCCCCTGCACATCTACCGGGCACTGATGCCGGGCGAGCGAGTGCATTACGCGGTTGAGCAAATCGAACATGAGGGGCAGCCCTACTGCCTGATGTGGATTGAGGATGACAAAGAGCACAGCCAGCCTTATTGAGCGAGGCTGTACCGTAGCCCCCGCTTCTGCGCAGGCGGGGGCCAGTCTTCAGGCGGCTGGCAATGATAAATGTTTAATACTACAGGTACCGACACCCATGTGCTGGGGTGGAATGCGTTCGCTACGTACCTTCGCTACTCTGCAATAACCCTCGATGTGCTTAGGGCAACTGTCCGCCCCTCCGGGCATGTTACGCCGCGCCTGTCGTGCGCGTGGCCCCGCCCTATGCACAAGGAGACAATCATAAGCATAATCAGCAAGCAGGATTGGAGTCCACGGCGCACTCACCATCAACCACGGCTCACAGGGCTGCGCGACCTACCCGCGCCACTAGATAGCGCGGCACTTCCGCGAGCCGATTGAGGTCGCGACCAGTTCGCTGACTGAAAAGACCACCGTCTATGGTGGCAAAGAAAACCTGCTCGCGGCGATCAAGAATGTGTACGAGCGCTTCAAACCGACGA
>JAAUSQ010000035.1 GCA_012033195.1 Chloroflexaceae bacterium | reverse complement strand
GGTTCGTCCACTCACCAGGAGGGAGCATCACTGGTGGGTGGACTGCTGGCGGGCGTATCGGCAGGTTCGTCCATCAACCAGGAGGGCAGTATATCAGCCTGCGACTTTGGCACATCCGGCACATCACGCAGCCATGCCGGAATATCATTCTCGGCGGCAGGCTCATCGAGCGGGGGCGGTGGTGTCGCGGCAGCCTCCTCCATCAACCACGCGGGCAGGTCGTCTTGCTGTGCGTTGCTTGTTTCATCGTGGAGCCACGACGGAATATTCGCTTCTTGCTGGGGCGGCGGCGGCGGGGCCGGATCTGGCATCCAGGATGACTGTGATTCTTGCGCCGATGTGCTGCCGGGTTGGGTGGGTGCGTTGGTGTCGGGCACCAGCCACTGTGGAAGCGCGTTATCTTCGGTATATTTGTCACGGGCGGTCGGCGGGTCGGCACGCTCAACAGGTTGGCTCGGATCAAAGGTAAATGGGTCGAAGTCGGCGGTATTCTGTGCCAGATCACGCGAAAGCTCATCGGGCGACACATCAAGCCAGCTCAGATCTTCGAGATCGTCGGGGGTAATTTCGCCGATCTCGGCTTCGGTGGGCTTTTCGCGCTCGCTTTCAATGCCCATCGCAACCAGCCACTCGGTTGTTTTGCGTGGCATCATCACCCGCTGATTGTCGTCATCGTCGTCTTCGACAGGCGTTTCAATTTCTTCGATGTGCTCTTCCTGAATGGCCCGCGACCACGTATCGTTGCCCGATGTCATATCGTCCAACCACGCGGGCAATTCCTCGCCGGTGGCAGTGCTGGCGCGGGCTTCTTCGGCATCGTTGGCAAACTCACGCAGCCAGTCGGGTAGTTCGGTCTGTTCTTCATCGGGTGCAGGCGGCACATAGCCCCCCGACGGTGCAAAGCTTGCAAACAGTGCATCGTTGTCGGGTGCAGCAGGTTCCTGGCGCGAAGGCGGCACCGCAGGTAGCGGTGCGTCACGCAACCAGGCGGGTAGGTGGTCACGCCGCTGCGATCCTTCGGATGATTGACGATAGGACAACGGTCACTCCTCAATTTGCAGACTAACGATCCAGGTATGGCTGGTCGAAGCCAAGCAACACACGAATACTGGCAACCAGTGTACCAATAGCCACCCCAATCAGCAAGCCCCGTGCCCCGGCGGTGACAATGTATTCATTGATCCAGCGCATGGTATCACTAACATAGGGCAGCGCTGCGATGGGGGCAAATTGGGTAAACAGGACAATAACAGCGGTGATCACAATCACCCATGCCTCACTATTGCGCTGGCGCGTTGAGCGCAGCATTGCACTGAGGCTGAAGAAGGCGAGCAGCGCCAGCAGGCTACTGGCCAGTGGTTCGTAAAAGGTGCGGAAGAAAAGCCGGATCGGCTCTTCGGCCAGCGTTTGCAGTTCGAAGCGTGGTACACCCTGTGAGAAGTCGGGGATGCCGATAATGCCCACGATGATGACCGCAAACATGCCGACCAGTAGAATAATGCTATATTGCCAGTCGGGGGCGCGTTGGCGCAGGCGCTTGATATGCGAATTGCTCACGCTGATGATGCCGATCAGTAACGCCAGTGCGATCAGGGTTGCGCCCCAGTTGACCAGTACAAATGCCACATCCTGTAGCACGCTTGCCGTCGTGCCACGCCTGGTTAGCCCGAAAATATCAAGCAGTGCATCCAGAGTGACAATGACTGCAACGACACCAGTCAGGACAGTCGCCGAAAGTCGCTTAAAATCGGATCGCATAATGACCCTCTATATGGTCAGGCTCTGGGGAGCGGCGGCAGGCCAAGCTGTGGGACAACATATTGCACAACGCTGTAGAGTACGCCAGCGATAAGTAAAATAATAACAATAATACGCAGTGTATCCTGGGTGCGTAGGCGGGCCTGCGCGGTAACATCGCTCGAAAGGTATGCTTCTGCCGCAAACACTTCTTCACCGATCAAGGTACCCTGGGTGCTCAGCAGCATCAAGGGGAGTGTTGCATTGGTGGTGGCTCCGGCAACCTGTGGGATGTTGCGCTGTGCCCCTTCTTCGCCACAGAGCAGGAATTCCGGCTCGAAGCTCCCGATGATCTGGCTGGCCTCTAGGCGCTGCCGTGCATACAGCGTGGCCACACCAGTAGCATAAGCAGTGTTATCCTGATGGGTCAGCAGTTGCACATATTCGGGGTTGTAGTTCTGGCCCTGGCCGGTGCGCTGATACACCTGCCGCACCACGCCCCGCAACGCCAGATGTGCCACCACATCGCCACTGCTCACCAGCACGGTTGCCCCATTGCGGGCCGCTTCGCTGGCGACACGCTCGACGGCCAGCAACCCGACAATTGTTTCGGCGGTGGTAGCGCGGTTGCCAAGCGTGCCCGCTCCGGGCGACAGATGCAGGGCGCGGCCTGTCTCGGCACTACGCCCCAGTGCGTCCCGTATAACATCGAAGGCACGCAACGGGCGGCGAGCCTGCAAGCGTCCGGCGAGGGCCTGTGAGTGGTGCAGTGCCACCAGACCAACCACCATGCCGAGCGCAACAGCGATAACTATACCGATCAAGGTCTGGGTATCAAGAACCATGGATGCGTTGCCTGTTGTTCAGGGCGGCACGCCTCAGCACGCGGTGTGCCGCCTGCGTCGTCTCAGGGTTGGTCTGTTATGCGACCGCCAGATCAACCACTTCGATATTATCCTGGCCGCCGTATATTGTCCACCACGGCTTCGCCGCATTATCGAGCACCGCGTTCAGGCGGGTGATGTTATCGACACCAGCGCTCTGCAACCAGTCTTCCAGCGCGGCCTTACCATGCTGCCCATAAACTGGGATGCCATCCTGCCAGGTGGCCCGCCCGCAGAGGACACCAGAGAAGGGCGTACCTGCTTCGGCAGCCAGTTCCAGCGATTCGATGAAGGCTTCCATGGTGACACCAGCGCTCAGGTAAATAAACGGCTTCTGCGCAGTACTTGCCGCATCCCGGATCAGGTTCATTGCGTCCTGCTTGGTCTGGGCATATTCGCTGCCCTGAAACAGCGCCATTCCTTCGACAAACTGCACATTCACCGGGATTTCGACCTTGAGCACGTCTACGCCATAACGATCTTTCGAGAATTCTTCCATATACCGGCTAACATATTCGGGCTTGCGCTTGGCAAACTCCAGCCCCTTCGAGTCGATGTTATCATCGTACGCAATCGGCTCAAGAAAGAACGCTACATCGTTGGCGCGGCATTCGGCCCCGATACGCTCAATAAAGGCGTGCTTGATTACATTAATTTCTTCATCGTCAAATGGGTTGTAATAGAGCAGGATTTTAATAACATCAGCACCCGCCTCAACCAGTCGCAGCACACTCCACTCATTCAGCAGGTCGGGCATCCGACCACGCACCGTCGCATCGTAGCCCGTCTTTTCGTAGGCCAGCAGCAGGCCGGTATTGGCAGCACGCGCATGGGCGGCGGGCAGGCCATATTCCGGATCGAGCAGAATAGCCGAGGCATGGGGCGTTAGCATGCTGCTAACCACAACTTTAAATTCGACCAGATCCTCGACGCTTGCATCACTGCCGCGTGCCTTTCCAATTGCCTTCTGCAACGAGCCGCGCTGATCCATCGCAGCGGCGGCAATTACGCCCTTTTCGTTCGCACAGCGTTGAATACCTTCAAACTTTCCCTTCGTAATTCGCAACCTGGTCATAGTCACCCTCCCTGGTTTTTGCAGATGCTTCGACGCCGCTACAACCTATGTGCTCTTTGCCTATGTCGAGTATTTTTTACACTTATACAACTGTAGATTGTACCACACTTCTCCTATATCGCCTAAAATCACTGCTGGTTTTGCTCATCTTGCAACAGGTGGCGCAGCGTGTGCCAGTTCTGCGGCTCGCTCAGTACAGTTGCATATCGCTCCCATTGATGCCCGCGTATGTAAGGCTGGCAAAAGAGCGCTGCCTGACTGCTCAAGACATCGAGCGGGCGTAGCATATCGAGCAGCAGTGTTGCCAGAGCCGTAAGCCCGAACCGCCGAATCGAGTGGGCCAGTTGCTGGAGTGTGGTGGTATTGTCAGACGGCTGCATAAGCGGCTCGCTGTAAGGTCGTTTGCTTCAGTGCTCTGATAAATTCGGCTGCCAATCGCTCGAAGCGTGTGCGCTGGGTGGCATCCAGAAACTTGAGCACTAGCTTATTGGTAATGATAATATGATCAACCCGCTCGATACGGTAGCGCCCATTGCTAAGGGGCTGCATGGTGCAGCGGTTCTGTCCCTCGATGGGGGGCAGCAGCGGCACATGCACCACAAAGCGTGTCACCCGTTCCAGGGGCCGATAGCCTGTTACTTCTAGGTCGGCCCGCACCAACCCGCCCTGCATCTGGAAGTGATAGCCTTCACGCGGCGGGCCATCGCTGACAAGCACGACCCGTACGTTTTGCATACTAGGCATCCAGTTGGTCCATCCCTCAAAATGATCAAGCACGGCCCACACCTGCTGCGGCGTCGCATCGATTGTGCTGGCGGCAATGATTTCATAGGTTGACATGGTTGGTAGTATACACGAAGACCGGCACGCGGCAAAGGGCCAAAGGCAATAGGAGAGAACACATACCGTGTTGTGCTTCGTGGCCCGCGCCGCTGCTAACTCGCTCCCTCGGCTCTGGCCCAGAACGCTGCCACCTTTTCGCGGAGCAGGCGATGTTCGGGGCGTGCCAGTTCCGGGTCTTTTGCCAGCAGCAATTCAGCCTCGCGGCGGCAGCCACCAGCAGATTGGTATCGGCAAGTCGGGCGACCTTCAGGTCGGGGGTGCCGCTCTGCCGCTTGCCAAAGAACTCACCCGGTCCACGCAGGTGCAGGTCAATCTCGGCCAGTTTGAAGCCGTCGCGAGTTTGCTCCATCGCCTGCAAGCGCTGCGTGGTGATCTCGTTCTGCACATCACTCACCAGAATGCAGTAACTCTGATGGACACCACGCCCGACGCGCCCGCGAAACTGGTGCAACTGTGCCAGCCCGAAGCGCTCGGCCCCTTCGATCATAATCGTCGTCGCATTCGGAATATCAATACCCACCTCCACTACCGCCGTTGCCACCAGCACATCAAACTGCTGATCGCGGAAGGCGACCATTGCTTCGTCTTTCTCGCGTGACATCATCCGCCCGTGAATCAGGCCAATGCGAAGATCGGGAAAGACCTCGTGTTGCAAGGTTTCGTGCATCTCTTCGGCAGAGGGCAGATCAAGCTTTTCGCTCTCTGCCACCAGCGGGCAGATTACAAATGCCTGCCGCCCCTTCTCGATCTCGCGGCGCATATGCTTATAGGCCTTGTGGCGTTCGGCCCGCATAATCCAGCGGGTTTTGATTTCCTGGCGACCGGGTGGCAATTTGTTAATAATTGATACCTCTAGCTCGCCGTAGATTGTCAGCGTGAGCGTGCGCGGGATCGGCGTGGCAGTCATCACCAGCATATGCGGATTGAAGCCCTTCTGCTTCAGCCGTTCGCGCTGCTCCACGCCGAAGCGGTGCTGCTCGTCAATCACCACTAACCCCAGGCTATCGTACTGCACGCCTTCGGTAATCAGCGCGTGCGTACCAATGATAATATCTACCTCGCCCTTGCTGATGCTCTCAAGCACCTGTCGGCGTTCCTTCTGGCTGAGGCTCCCCGTCAGCACGGCAACCCGCACACCGTCGCCGCTCATATCCTCTTCTGCGCTCATCCCCAGAATGCGCTTGATCTCTTCGAGGCGGGCGCGTTCGTCGTCGGGCAGGGCGTCCTTCCAGCCACCGCCAGCAGTTGCGGCTTCGGCGGCCTGCTTATCGTCGCGGGGTACCTGGATGCGACCGAGCAACTTGCGGAGTCCCTTGTAGTGCTGCTCCGCCAGAATTTCGGTGGGGGCCATCAGTGCCGCCTGGAAGCCATTGGCAACCGCCTGCAACATTGCCGCCGCTGCGACAACCGTTTTGCCGCTGCCCACGTCGCCCTGCAACAGCCGCGCCATCGGCGTGGGGCGCTGCACGTCACCGAAGATATCACAGAGCGTTTGCATCTGGGTGCCCGCCTCGATCTGGCTGGCAAGATAGCTCCACTCAATCGAGCCATCGCTGCGGCGGGCGGGCGCTTCGTGCAGCATACGCTGCCAGTTCCACGGTGCGGCGATGGGGTCGTCGGCGTCTTCGCGGGCCGTTCCGGTCAGGCTGAAGGGCAACTGTGCGAGTAGTTCACCGAATACATCCTCGTGAAAGCGGAAGGGGTAGCCCATCTCGGCCTGCCAGCGTAGCCGCCGCTGCACCACCCCAAGCTGGATCAGCAGAAACTCGTCGAAGGCGAGCCGGAGCCGTGCGCGTTCCATCAGCGCCTTGCTATCGGGAAAGTGGATCTGCTGCATCGCTTCGGACAGCGCTAGCAGACCGGCCCGTTGCTGCACCTCGGCGGGCAGGTGGTCGGCCAGTGTGGGCGCAAAGCGATCTACTACCTGTTTGATGACATCGCGGGCATTGCGTTCGTGCAGTCCCTTCGTGAGCGGGTGAACGGGCACCAACCGACCGGTATGTACCAGTTCATCTTCGGTGTAGGGTTCCCAATCGGGCGTTTGCATCTGACGCACGCCGCGAAAGCTGGTGACCTTGCCACTCAGCACAATTTTTCGACCGAAGGGGAAGTTCTTCTCCATCCAGCGCGAACCGAAAAACACCGCCTTGATGGTGCCGCTCGCGTCGTGCAGTTCGACCTCCACCGCATCGCGCCCATTTTTCATTTTAAACACGCGGGTATCGCTGACCTTTGCCACAATGGTATGCACCTGCCCGATCTCTAGATCGGCAATCTGCTTCTGTGAGGTGTAGTCGTCGTAGCGGTGCGGAATATGGTACAGCAGGTCTTCGACTGTCTTCACCCCGATACGGCTGAAGGCGGCGGCGACGGTGGAGGGAATGCCGTTTAGCTTTTTCAGCGGCGTTGCAAGGCCCGCCGTGCTATCATCGGCACTAGCGGCAGCACTGGCCCGTTTGCGGCTGGCCTTCTTCGGGCGGGACGCAGACGCGGGCGCGGCGGCTGGCTGCGGCGGTGGCTGATAGGCCAGGTCATCATCTTCGGGCGCGGGCGGCGAAACAGGTCGCGCAGGTCGTGCAGCGCCGCATCCAGACGGCTAGCGCGAGACTCAGCAGGCTGGTCGTCGTAGCCATTCAGCAGCAGCATCGTCTGTTGTATAGCGGGGTAGCTCAGCGCTCCATTCACGGCGCTGCGCCATGCGGCAAGGTACGGTTCCAGGCCACCCGCCACGGCAAGGTTATCATAGCCGCGCCGCTGTTCTTCGGCCAGCACCTTGCCTAATTGAATGATCTGTTCGCGGTCGTGCATCGCTCTCAAATAGACACTAACACTGCGATCTTTGTGCTGATTCCTACCCTGATTGTATACGGGAATGTGCGAAAGGGCAAGGAGAAGTGCAGCACAGAAGCAGGGCGACGGGTAAGCAGAAACCCACTCCCCTCTCGCTCTGTCTGTGGGCGAGGGGCCGGGGGTGAGGGGTCTTGAACATCCCGCGCCTGTCACCCGTGCAAGTGGCGGTACGCTTCCGGGGTGTCCATGTCAATCAGCACGGCCTGGTCATTCAGTTCGAGCCATAATACCTGTTCGGCGTGGCGTTGCAGGACATCACGTGCGCCCACATCGCCCTCAAGCGCTTGCAGTTCTGCAAACAGCGCCCGGTCGAGCAGCACCGGATTGCCGCGCCGCCCTTCGCAGGTGGGCACTACTGCCGCCGGTTTCTGGTTGGCGGTGCAGTAGGCGTCAATCACCTGATTGATCAGGGTTGGCGTGAGCAGCGGCTGGTCGACCAGCAGCACCAGTGCGGCCTCGGCATCGGCGGGCAACTCGTGCAGTCCGATTTGCAGCGAAGTCGCCTGCCCATCGGTAAACTGCGGATTGTAGCAAATATAAACAGGAACGCTCTCTTCATGATCAAAACTTGCCAAGGCGCCTGGGTCGCTTCGGCGGCAGCACCGGTTACCACAATCAAGCCATCCAGTTGACTCCCAAGCGCCTGCCGCACGATATACCGCACCAGCGGCTGACCATGCCAGTCGAGCAGTTGCTTAGGTTCACCCATCCGCGACGATGTGCCTGCTGTCAGGAGAATACCGTAAATCATGCAGTATGCTGTTTCTTTATAGCCTCAAGAACTCGTTCGGGTGTCATCGGCAATCGGGTGAGCCAGACCCCTATTGCATTATATACTGCAATGGCAACTGCTGGAGCAAACGGAACAAGCGGCAGTTCAGCAAATCCACGTGCCCCGAACGGGCCGAGCGGTTCGGCATGTTCCAACGCTATCGGAATAATTTCGGGTACATCCATAGTGGTTGGCAGGAGATAGCTGCTGAAGTGAGGTGTGGTAACGTAGCCATCTCGCATCTGGAACTGTTCGAGCAATGCGTACCCTAACGCCTGAACAACACCGCCCTCTATCTGGCCCGTCACCTGCTGCGGATTGATCACCCGTCCTACATCATGAACGCTGATTGCCCGTAAAACTTGCACCTGCCCAGTTAAGAGATGAACTTCCACCTCGACCGCCTGGGATGCATAGCCATAGGCATAGTTGGGCCGTCCAGCAGTTGTCACCGGATCGAGCGGGGTAGTGGCAGGTGGGCGATATTGCACCGTGGCGCAGGCGGGGCGCTCTTCTTCGTGCCACTGTTGCAGGGCGGCGCGGGCCGCATCGTGAACGGCACGGCCTGCTATCAGCGTGAGCCGCGAGGCCGAGGCACTGCCCGCATTGGGCGCGGCGCTGCTGTCATCGCAGATCATCTCAATCCGCTCAAACGGCACCTGCAACACTTCGGCGGCAATCTGGCGGAGCGCAGTATGGGTGCCCTGCCCCACCTCTGCCGCACCGACCCGCACCACTGCCCGATTGATCGATGCATCACCGTACAACTCAACGGCGGCGGTGGCCTGTTCGGGGTAGCCAAACGAATAGCCCAGATTCTTGATGCCTGCTGCAATACCGATACCGCGCCGCAGATATGGCGCAGCAGGTGGCTCGTGGCCCATACGTGTGTGTGCTTCGGCAATGCAGCGTTCCAGCACGGGTAGCGCACTCACGCCCGGCGGTAACGTTACCTGCGTTGGCTCGGTGCCGCCCTCGCGGTAGATGTTGCGGCGGCGCATGTCCAGCGGATCAATGCCGAGCGCATGGGCGAGCTTGGTGATCATGATCTCGGCGGCAAACTGGGCCTGTGGCGCACCAAAGCCACGGAACGCGCCCGTGGGCAGGTTGTTGGTGTAGGCGGCAACAATCGTTGACGTAATATTGGGCACTTCGTAGGTGCCACTGGCAAAGAGCGCAATTACCTTGATTACTTCCTGGCTGGTCGAGGCATATGCGCCCCCATCGGCAACGGCATGCGCTTCGACAGCCGTAATCGTCCCATCGCGGCGGGCCGCCCACCGGGAGCGGATCGTGACCGGGTGGCGCTTGGGGTGCCCGATCATCGACTCCTCACGGCTCCAGTTCATCGCTACGGTGCGGCGCAGTTTCCAGGCGGCCAGCGCCAGCAGGTGTTGCAGCGAAAGGTCTTCGCGCCCGCCAAACGCGCCACCCACCGCCGCATAGCGCACCACAATGCGCTCTTCGGGAAGCTGGAGCATGGTGGCAATCTGGCGGCGGTCTTCGTGGAGCCACTGCCCCGCCGTTTCGATAATGACCCGTTCGTGCTCATCGACATAAGCAATACCGGCTTCGGGTTGCAAAAAGGCGTGTTCCTGCCATGTCGTGCTGAACTCATCTTCGACAATCACATCGGCTTCGGCAAAAGCGCGGGCCGTGTCACCCTTGCGAATGGCAAACTCTGAGATAATATTGGTGCCCCACCCCAGGTGAAGTAGCGGCGCATCGGTCTGCAATGCGGCGTGCGGATCGCTGATAACGGGCAGGTCTTCATAGTCGATAACAACCAGACGTGCGGCGGCTTCGGCGGCATCGGGTGTTTCGGCAGCCACAAGCGCCACCCGATCCCCCACACAGCGCACCACCTCGCCGCAGAGCACCGGCTGATCGGGCACAATCAACCCGAAGCCGTTGGAGGGCACGTCTTCAGCCGTCAGCACTGCCACCACGCCAGGGTGGGCCATGGCCGCAGCGGTATCAATTGCACGGATACGGGCGTGCGGTCGTTCAGCAAACACCACCTTGAGATGTAGCATGCCCGGTCGCACCAAGTCGCCAGGGTAGGCCCGCTGCCCGGTGACTTTGCCCGCTGCATCGGGGCGCGTGACCGATGTGTTGAGAAAGCCTGTCATGACTGCACCTCCTCGGCCTGCTGGTGTGCTGCCGCCTGTAATGCCGCAAAAATCTTCTGGTAGCCAGTGCAGCGGCAGATGTTGCCACTCAGTCCGCGCTTGATCTGCTGCATGGTGGGGGTGGGGTGTTCGGCAAGCAGGCTTGCTCCGGCCATAACAATACCCGGTGTGCAATAGCCGCACTGTATCCCCGCCTGCTCGATCATCGCCTGCTGCAAGGGGTGCAGGGTGGTGTCGTTGGGGGCCAGTCCTTCGATAGTGGTGATGCTGGCACCGTGGGCCTGTGGCGCAGGCACCAGACACGACGTAACCGCACGCCCATTCACCCACACTGTACACGCGCCACAGCGCCCCTCGGCACAGCCCTGCTTGGTGCCCGTCAGCCCCAGGTCTTCGCGCAGCACCCGCAGCAGTGTTTTGTGCGTAGCGGCGGCGGGCAAATGCTGCTGTGTGCCGTTGACAGTCAGCAGCAGTTCATCAACAAAGGCGGCAGGGGGTGCGGCGGCGGGGCCACTTGCCAGTAGCACAGGTGCAGCGATGTAATCGGCGGTGTGCTGCCCGGTAGCGATGCGCTGCAAGCTCTGGGCAACCAGTGGCGCAAGCACGGCAGTTCGATACTCGGCGCTGCTATGAATATCGCTGATCGGTGCGGCCACCTGCTGCACCAGCCGTCCGGCTTCGTCGCAGACCTCCGGCGTGAGGCGCTGCCCCACCAGATACTGCGCGGCGGCTTCGGCAAGGCGCACGGTGGGCGCAACACACCCCACAGCGAGACGTGCTGCTCGCACCAGCGGGGCGCTGCTCGCCAGATCATCGAGCGTGAGTACCAGCGCTAGGTTGACAATGGAGATAATCTGGGCTTGCCGCATACCCAGCTTGAAAAACAGGCCGCGCTGATTGTCGTGCAGCGATGGAAAACGTATCTCGGTCAGCAGTTCATGCTGTGCGATACTGGTCTGGTGCGGCCCCTGGTAGAAGTCGTGCAGCGCCACCACCCGCTCACCCTCGGTACTGGCAAGCACCACTGCGGCCCCCATCGCCAGCAGCGGCGTGATCAGGTCGCCCGCAGGTGAGGCGTTGACTAGGTTGCCCGCGAGGGTGGCTCGATTACGAATCTGGGGTGCGCCAAGCTCTTGGCAGGCCTGCACCAGCGGCAGCGCGTGGTGAGCACACAGCGCCGAGACCAGGACATCACGCGGGGTGACCAGTGCGCCCAGATGCAGCATGCCATGCTCGTGCCGGATATATTCCAGTTCGAGGCGGCTGATGTCGATCAGGGTATCGATGGGTGTGTGGTTGTGCTGCATGCTCACCAGTAGGTTGGTGCCACCCGCAATGATGTGGGCGCGTCCGGCGTGGTCGCGCAGCGCAGCGAGGGCAGCGGGCAACGTGGCAGGCTGAATATAGGTTTGCCACATACAAGCATCTCACTTTTCTAGAACTTTGTTCACAGGTTGCGCGGCAGTTTGCCTCAATAGTTTTGCGCTTTGCGCCTCGGTGCGCCCTGGCTCATTCGGCGAGACGGGCCAGCGTGTGGGCCAGCACTGCAATGCCTGTTTTGATATCGGCGGGTGCGGCGTACTCATCGGGGCGATGACTGACCCCCTTGCGGCACGGAATGAAGATCATGGTCACGGGGCAGATCCGCGCCATAAAAAGCGTGTCGTGGTAGGCGCGGCTGACCATCCGCTGATAGGCAATGCGTTCTTGTTCACATATCTGCTCAACGGTCGTCACCAGTTCGGGATCACACGCGGCGGGCGGGTCGGCATTGAGTGTTTCGATTGCCCATTGCACGCCGCGCCGTTCGCAGATGGTAGCGGTGGCCTGCTTGATAGCGGCAAGGGCGCGGTCACGGGGTTCCAGGGCTACGTCGCGTACATCAATTTCGAGCAGCGCCTGCGCTGGTACGCTGTTGATCGCGCCCGGCTCGATGGTAAAGACCCCCGTGGTAGCAACGGTATCGGGGCTACCCGTGCCCAAGGCGGCCTGCTCCACTGCCAGCGCGATTTCGGCCCCGGCCAGCAGCGCGTCGTGGCGGTCGGGCATCAGGACGGCCCCGGCGTGTCCCCCTTCGCCCGTCAGTTGGAGACGCAAGCCACTCGGTGCGGCGATATGCTGCACAACGCCAATGGGCAGGCGGCCCGTTCGAGCAGCGGCCCCTGCTCGATATGCAGTTCGACAAAGGCGGCATAGTGGCCCATTGCTAGCTGTACATCGTTCAGATCGCGGTGGGCAAGGCCAGCGGCGGTGCGCAGTTCTTCGAAGCTCGAACCAGCTTTATCGTGCAACTTGATAAGCTGTGCCGGGGTCAGTGTGCCTGCCAGCACCCGGCTACCGAGGCAGCCAATGCCAAAGCGGGTGGGTTCTTCGGAGGTGAACAGCAGCAGTTCGATGGAGCGGCGCGGCTGAAAGCCTGTCCGTTGCAATGCCTGGATTGCTGCCAGGCCACCGAGTACCCCCACTGTCCCATCGTAGCGGCCCGCATTGGGGATCGCATCGATGTGTGAGCCAGTCGCAACAGCGGGCAGAGTCGGGTCGCTGCCGTGCCAGCGCGCAAACAGGTTGCCGATAGCATCTTCACGAATAGTCAGACCAGACGCATAACACAGCCGCCGAATGTAGGAGCGGGCCTGTATATCCTCATCGCTCCATAGAATACGGGTGACACCCGGCGCGGGTGTTGCCGAAAACTCGGCAAGCTCATCAAGCTGCGTTTGTATGGCTGCCGGGTCGATAGTCAGTGAAAGCAGTTGCATAACACCTCTCTGGTTAATGGGCGGGACTCCGGTTGACATCTTTATAATAAATATAACGTGCGGGAGTCTTGCCTGTCGCAACAAACCACTGCGGGCAGTAGGGTGCCATCCAGATTGCATCACCCTCCTGCACGGGGTGCCAGTCGTTGTCGAGGCGATAGATGCCCTGCCCCTGGATCAACAGCAGGCCGTGCTCCATAATATGCGTCTCGACCATGGGCAGAGTTGCCCCCGGCTGAAAGGTAAAGATGTTCACCGCCATATCATAGTCCATCGTATCGGGCAGCAGCGTCTTGAGCATCGCCCCTTCATCGCCCATAAATGGTGCCGCCTCGACTTCGGTTTCGTTACCAGCCATTGGCGGCGGGGCGTGGCTCTCACCGAGGCGCTCATAAATGCGCTCGAAGATCAGCAGATGGGCTTCGGCGCAGTTGGCCCACACCCGATAGGAGTGCTGCGGCGGAATGTAAAAGTAGCCACCCTTCGCCAGATGGATCTCGCGTGCGCCGTGTAGCCTGCCGCCGTGCTCCACCACTACACTGCCTGAAACAACAAACATAAAATATTCGTGGTCGCCCGTGAAGCCGCGCCCCTCGCCTGCGGGTGTTAGTGTAATCAACAACTGGCAAAAGCGTGCGCCCATCTGGGGCGAAACAATAATCACACTATGGGCATTGGTCCAGCCAGGCAGGATGCTTGGCACAAAGCCCGTCGGTGACATCAGGGCGTAGCGGCTTGTAATGATGCTCCGGGTTGCGCCAAATGGCAAACTCATTGGTGTATGTCCTTTCGTTCCTAGTAGTGCACCTTAGAGAAACAACCGCTCGACCGGGCACGCGAAGTGAGGCAGCAGCGGCGAGGTCAGCACGTTACCCCGGCCCAGTGTGGTATACAGCGCCAGGGTGCCATCCTCGGCAGGGCGGTAGACTTCAACGCGGGCCGCTTGCCAATCGACAATCCAGTACTCACATACCCCCTGACGACTGTAGAGCAGACGCTTGTCTGTGTGCTCGTGCTCGGCGGTGGTGGCTTCAGCATCTAGCACTTCAACAATCAGTTCGGGTGCGCCGCGCAGGTGGCCCGCTGCATCAAGCAGTATGCGCATGCGCTCGCTGCTGACCCATACCACATCGGGCAGAAGGCTGTTTCCTGTACCGAACTGCACACCAGGGGCAATACTGACGTGGCCCTGCTTGGTGCGGAGTGTCCACTGTTTCAGTTCCATATATATATTGCCGCATGTTTCCTGATGGGTAAAGTGGGGTGCCTGGGCTGGCTGTGGTGTGGTATCAGTCATCGCAGCGCGGCCCCCTGTACGGCAGGGGTCAGCAGGCGACCGTACCCCGGTGTACCGACAATCTGCCCCTGCTGGTAGACAGCCGTGCCCCGCACCATCGTGCAAACGACCGTGCAGCGCATGGTCTGCCCAATGTAGGGGCTGTGCTGGTGCCGGTAGAACAGATCACTGGGCTGTACCGTGTGGCTGGTGTACAGGTCGAGCAGCGCAAGGTCGGCATCAGCGCCTACGGCAAGCTGACCCTTGTGCGCCGCCAGACCGAAGCGCTCGGCAGGATAGGTTGCCAGTGCCCGCGCCAGCAGCGGCAGGGCTAGCCCGCGCTGGTGGTACCCGGCACTGATGACCGCCGGAACGGTTGATTGACAGCCGGAGATGCCGCCCCACAGCGTCAGCATATTGTCGCCCGTCTTCATATTGGGCGGCGCGGGCGAGTGGTCGGATGTGACCATTGCCAGCGTGCCCTGCGCCAGATGTGCCCACAGTCCGGCCTGTTCCTGCTGGCTACGCAGCGGCGGCGCACACTTGGCAACGGCTCCAAGCCGTTCCAGGTCGTCTTCGGTAAAATAGAGATAATGGGCGCACGTTTCGCAACTCACATCAACACCGCGTGCCTGCGCTTCCACTACGCGGCTGACACCGCGCCCAGTGCTGACATGCACAATATGCAGCGCACAGCCTGTCTCGCTGGCAAAGGTAATCGCCCGTTCGATGGCTTCCAGTTCGGCCACTACCGGACGCGAGTTCAGGTAGGCGCGTGCATCGTGCTTGCCTTCGCGACGGAGCGCTGGGTCAGTGCGTGCGTAATCTGGTTGTTTTCGGCATGCACCGCAACAATGCAGCCGAGGCGGGCCGCTTCCTGCATGCCCTCGTAGAGCGTCAGGTCGTCAGCGGCCTGGAAATCGTCGGTGCTGTATTTGACATAAATGCTTTAAAGCCAATCACACCACCCGCCGCCAGTTCTGCCATATCTGCCAGATTCCCCGGCACCAACCCGCCCCACAGCGCATAATCAACCAGGGCGGCCTGCTGCGCGGCGGCGTGCTTGGCGTGCAAGGCGGCAGCGGTGGTGGTGGGTGGGGTCGAGTTGAGCGGCATATCAAAGAAGCTTGTTACGCCGCCCGCTGCGAGTGCGCGTGTGCCGCTTGCCAGCCCTTCCCATTCGGTGCGCCCCGGCTCGTTACAATGAATATGGGCATCGACCGCACCGGGCAGCACAACCAACCCGTGTGCGTTGATCTCGCTGGCGGTGCTATCGGTAAGCTCTGGCGCGATGGCGGCGATCTGTCCGTCGATAATGCCAATGTCAGCCTGCCCAGGTTCGCTCCCGATGGGCAGTACCAGCAGGCCACCACGTACTATCAGATCGTAGTGCGCCATTATTCGTGTGTCCTGTAGTGATTGGCAAGCAGACCAATAAAACGATCCACCACGTCAAGCGCTACGCTGACATCCTCCACCGTCACCGATTCATCGGGGTGGTGGCTGATGCCATCTTTGCAGCGTACAAAGAGCATCGCTATGCCTGTGAGTTGCGCCATTGCCACCGCATCGTGTCCGGCCCCGCTTGGTAAAAAGTGGGGCCTATAGCCCGCCTCGCTCACGGCCCGTTCGAGCAGATGGCTCAGGGCCAGCGTGCACGGGGTTGCCGGATTCTGGTGGACAACGGTCCAATCGAGTTTGAGGCGGCGTGTCGTGCAGATATGCTGCGCCCGTTCGAGCAACAACTGACAGACGACCTGGCGCTGGTCGTTGTCGTGGTGGCGCACATCGAGGCTCAGCGTGACTGACCCCGGAATGACATTGCTCACTCCTGGCTCGGTCTGCAACTTGCCGACTGTGGCGACCATATCGGGTGACTGGCGGGTATAGGCTTCGACCGCCAGCACAAACTCGGCAGCCCCACACAGCGCATCACGCCGCATCTGCATGGGCACAGTGCCCGCGTGCCCCGCCATCCCGCCAAAGGTGAGCGCTATGCGCGTCTGTCCGGCGATGCTGGTCACCACGCCGACGGGCAGGTTTTTAGCCTCTAGCACTGGCCCCTGTTCGATATGCACTTCACAGTAGCCGAGTACATCGGCAGGCTCGCGGCGGTCGAGGGCAATCGCTGCCGGGTCGCCGCCAAACTCGCGGATCGCCTCTGCCAGTGTGATGCCATCATCATCAACAAGGTTGAGATACTCGCGCTTGAAGTGGCCCGTCACCGCCTGACTGCCCAGGTAGGCAGTGTGGAAGCGCAGCCCCTCTTCATCAATAAAGGCGATCAGGTCGAGGTGGAAGGGCAATTCTACCCCTTGATGGTGCAATTGCTCGATGCAAAGCAGCGGCCCCAACACCCCCAGCGGCCCATCGTATTTGCCCGCGTTGCGGACGGTATCCAGGTGTGAACCGAACAGAAAGGCTCGTGCCTGCGGGTTGCGCGATGGGTAGCGCCCGATCAGGTTGCCGACATTATCGCGCCAGACGTGCATGCCAGCATAATGCATCCACGCCGTCAGCAAGTCGTGCACATGGCGCATTGGCGGGCTATAGGCGCTGCGGGTCAGGCCATCCGGCTCTTCGCTGAGGGTCGCCAGGGTATCGATCCGGCTCATCAGCACATGGGCGGCCTGGTCGATCCAGGTTGCTATCATAATATCTGTCGTACTCCTTAATGCACAATCTTCAGCCGCAGCGAGCCGCGTTAGCTCCCGCGATAGGTTGTATACGAATAGGGCGATACTAGCAGCGGCACGTGGAAATGCTCGCTTGCATTGGCGATGCCAAAGCGCACCGGCACCACATCAAGAAAGGGCGGCGCGGGTTGTAGCAGCGGCTCGGTAGCAAAATAATCGCCCACCGCAAAGCACAGTTCATATACACCCGTTTTGAAAGCCTCACCTTCCAGCAGCGGCACGTCGGTGCGTCCGTCGCGATTGGTGATAACGGTTTTAATCAGCACGCGCTCATCGGTGTGCGGGTGCAGCGCCCACAGGTCAATCCGCAGATTAGCGGCAGGGCGACCCTGCGCGGTATCCAGCACATGGGTGGTCAGGCGTCCCATCATACTATTTCCGTTGATATGTTACAGCTCGTCGCGGTGCAGGGTTAGCCCAAGCGATCCGTAACCGGGGCGCGGGTCGGTATAGGCTTTAATCCGGCTATTGCTTTCCGATACACTGGCAGTATCCCACAGACGGTTCTGCGCCGCAAACGATACCTCGCTCATCTGGGGAAAACGGTTAAGCAGGTTTTGCCCATCTCGTAGATCAGATGCTGGATTGACATACTGACCAGCGCATGGAAGGTATGCAGCACCACGTCGCGCACCTGTTCGGCGGGGATGTAGTGGGCGTGGTTGGTGCCGAGCATCTGGTTGGTGCTGGCATAGCGCCAGAACACATCGAGATAAATAAACAGCAAGCGGTCGGGGCGCTCTGCGAGCGTGGTGTACTCGTCGCGGTCGAAGCCCGCAAAGGCACTTCCGGTCACCTTGACCGGCTTCATGCCCATCAGTCCACAGCGATGATCAGTAACACGGAAGCCGTCGCCATCGCGGACAATATCGAGCGTTGCCATTGCCCGGTCGTTGAGCGACTGCGCCAGCAGCACGGGGCTTGCTTCAACCGTGCCGTTGCCCGTCGGAAGCATCGCGTGCTGGAAGGGGATCTCGTGCCCGGTCATGCGTACCCATTCCATCTGGGGGTAGGTGCCGAGGAAGCGCTGCCCCAGCATTTCGAGCAATCCTTCGAGTGTTGCGCCCTGTATTGCAGCGACTCGCGCAGGATAAAGTTTTTCATAGTATCGGTGGCAACCACCATTGAATTGTCGCCCTCGGTGTAGGCGGGCAGGAAGTTGTTCCCAAACACCTGTACATCAATATCGGCGGCAAAGAGTGTATTGGTGCGCCCGGTGAATGTAGATTCGGGGATAGGAAGCACGCCATCGAGGGGGGTGGCGTAGGTGCGGTACATCGTCACGTGGCCTTTGCCATAGTAGATTTCTGCGGACATAGTACATGCTCCTCGTTCTGCTCAAATCGTTCCGTATGTAGACTTACATGTGTACAGCATCGCACAGGCGCAGCCATGCAATCCTGGCAATCTCATCGAGCGCCGTTGCAATTTCCTGTTTGCGGCTGTTGGGCAGGCGGGCCGCGAAGCCTGCCAGAATACCCGCCTTTTTGTTCTCGCGCACGCAAATGATGAACGGAAAGCCGAAGCGCTCGCGGTAGGCCGTGTTGTAGCGTGTAAACTGCTCAATCTCGTCGGGCGTCAGGCGGTCGAGGCCAGCGGTAGCCTGTTCGCTGGCCGAAGATGTACCAAGGCTCCCCTGCTGCGTGGCCCGCCCTGCAAGGTCGGGGTGGGCGCAGATCAGCGCCAGTTGCTGCGCGGGGGTGGCCTCGTACATCACCCGACACAGCGCGGTGTGCAGGTCGGACAGGCTAGCAAACGGGCGTTGCTGCCAGACCTGCGCCGCAATCCAGGGCGTGTCTTCAAAAACAAAACCGATTGTTTCGACAAAAGCGGCCTTGTCGAGTGCGTTCAGTGCCGCGAGTGTGACAGGCGTTTGCATAGCTTTGTGTTATGGGTATCCTCTCTTCGTGTCCATTATACACAACCTGTTGTGCTGCGCTACTAGATGTATCGACTAATCCTGAACTGTTGGAGCATGTACACCTGTACAAAGGAAACCACCACACCCCTGCCCTGTTCCGCGCCGAGTAAGAGCGGGGCAAGGGGCGCGGCGAGCTATGTTCTGCTAAGCGTTCAGGTCAATCACCACCCGCCCGCGCACCTGCCCCTGAATGATCTCCTGGCTCAGATGGGGAATATCTTCCAGGGGCACCACCTGTACCATGGACTCTAGTGCCTGCGCGGGCAGGTCCTGTACAAGCCGTTCCCAGGCGTGCTTGCGGCGTGGGAAGGGGCAGTTCACCGACTCGATGCCAAGCATGTTGACACCCCGTAGAATGAACGGAAACACTGTGCTCTGGAGTTCGATGCCGCCCGCGTTGCCACACACTGCTACGCTGCCGCCATAGGCCATACTTCGCAGCAACCCTGCCAGCGTGTCGCCGCCGACGGTATCGATGGCAGCGGCCCAGCGTGCGCTTTCGAGGGGGCCGCTTCGAGGGGGCGCGAAGTTCTTCGCGCCCGATGATAGATCGTGCACCCAGTTCGCGCAGGTAGTCGTGTGCCGTCTCGCGTCCGGTGGACGCTACCACGTTGTAGCCGAGCTTGCCGAGGATCGCTACTGCCACGCTGCCCACGCCGCCTGCCGCGCCCGATACGACTACCTCGCCCTGAGTTTCGGGGGTCAGGCCGTGCTCTTCCAGCGCCAGTACTGCCAGCATTGATGTAAAGCCTGCTGTGCCAATGCTCATGGCGTGCTGCAAGCTCAAGCCGGCAGGGAGCGGCACAAGCCAGCCAGCCTGCACGCGTGCCATTTGCGCCATACCGCCCCAGTAGCGTTCGCCAACGCTCCAGCCGGTCAGCACCACTTCATCGCCGGGGCTGTAGTCGGGCGCATTCGACTCGACCACGGTACCGGCAAAGTCGATGCCGGGAACCATCGGGAAGGAACGCACAATCTTACCCGTACCGGTTACCGCCAGTCCATCCTTGTAGTTCAGGCCCGAATAGGCCACCTGCACCAGCACCTCGCCTTCGGGCAGGTCGGCGCGGCTCAGTTGCTGAATCGCCGATTGGGTTTTGCCATCTGCATCCTGGGTCAATACCAGTGCCTTAAATGTCTCCATTGATACGATACTCCTTTGTTTGTTGCGTTTTTCGACATGTATGGCTGCACTGCTCCACGTTCCGCTATCGCGGCCTGCCCGCGCCGCAATCCAGGTAATAGCCTGTTTTATGCCTGTTTCCCTCCTGATTGATAGCGCGTGAACATTTGGGTGCCGCCGTTATTATACTGCGAAGGAACTTATAGGGATGCTCTAACGTCATCATGGTAAAACATCAGACTTTAAACTTTGTGATGTAAAAGTAAAATGACAAAATTTCATTCATACGATATCATACTTTGAAATGTCCAGTATGCGATGACGCAAGGTATATGCTCCCCGCTTGAGCACCAGCGCAATGGTCAGTCTTTTCAGGCCCTGCCGCTTGAAGAACTGTTGCAGACAAAACCAGCCCGACATTGGTTTTACGGCACAGGTTTCACTCCCGCGTGTCAGGAGGAAGGTTTGCATGTGGTATGTAGCAACCCGCACGATGCAGAATGGCTCAGGCGCTGCCCGTGAAAGGCTACGTGTTGCCGCTTATATCTGGATACTTCTCTGCTACTGGATGCTGTTGATGCCTGCATCGGCAGGTGCTCAGGAGCAGCCAGCAGCAGCACAGCAATTGTCTTTATCACCCGAATCAGGAACACTCAGCTCCAACCCCCACGACTTTGTGCAGGTGGGTGATATGGTGTATTTTATTGCGACGGCCACCGAAACGGGTAGCGAACTGTGGAAGACCGATGGCACCGCCGAAGGTACCGTGCTGGTGCGCGATATCTTACCGGGACCGCAAAGCTCCGGGGTGTGGTACCTCACGGCAGTTGCAGATACGCTCTATTTTGTTGCCGACGACGGACGGCGCGGGCGCGAGTTGTGGCGCAGCGACGGCACTGAGACAGGTACCGTGCTGGTTGCGGATATCGAACCACGGCAGCGCCGATTCCAATCCGGTAGAGTTGACAGCATCGGGCGCGGTGCTGTACTTTAGTGCCGACGATGGGCGGCACGGGCGCGAGTTGTGGCGCAGTGATGGCACGGCACGCGGCACCGTGCTGGTACGCGATGTCTGGACGGGGATTGACAGCGCAAACCCGCGCTTTCTCACGGATGTTGCAGGGCGGCTCTTCTTCAACGCCGACAATGGCCTGAGCGGTGCCGAACTGTGGAAGAGTGACGGCACCCGCGAGGGTACCGAACTAGTGCGCGATATCTTTACGGGCAATGCCGGGTCGAGCCTCGGTGAACTGACCGCAATTGATGAGTTGCTGTACTTCAGCGCCGACGACGGGATAAATGGGCAGGAGTTGTGGCGCAGTGATGGCACGGCACGCGGCACCGTGCTGGTCTATGATATTTTTCCTGGCCCCAACGGGTCGGCAGCTTCGCAACTGACCGAAGTAGCAGGCACGCTTTTTCTGGTGGCCGATGATGGCCTGACTGGAGCCGAACTGTGGAAGAGTGACGGCACGGCGACGGGTACCGAACTGGTGCGCGATATCTTGCCAGGGCGGATCAGTTCGGGCGTCTGGTACCTGACCGATATGGAGGACATGCTCTTTTTTGCTGCCTCCGATGGGATCAACGGTTACGAGCTATGGCGCAGCAATGGCAGTGTGGCGGGTACACTGATGGTTTCCAATATCGCTGCCGCCGATGCCTGGGCTTTTCCATCGTTTTTTTCGCCATGGCTGACCAGCAGCAGGAATATGCTCTTTTTTGTGGCGGAGGATGGCCTGACCGGGCGCGAGTTGTGGCGCAGTGATGGCACCGAGGCAGGTACCATGCTGGTGCAAGATATCTTTTCGGGGGGCAGTGCATCATCACCGGGCGAGCTGATTGCAGCAGATGAAGGGTTGTTTTTTGCTGCCGACAATGGCACCACCGGCATTGAGTTGTGGCACAGCGACGGCACCGCCGAGGGTACCGTGCTGGTGCGTGATATCAATACCGGGGTGGCCGCCGCCGATTGACGCGGGCTTCCTGCTAGGTAAGGTACTCCTCGCGCACCGGCGAAAAACACTCGATCACCACGGCGGCTTCGTGAAACTTGGCAGAATGCGTGACACCGCCGGGGATGCGGTAGCTTTCTCCGGCAACCACCCGGCGCGGTTCCATGTCGCTTATCCCAATGAGCACCGACCCCAGTAGCACTACACCAAGCTGCTCGTGCGGGTGCTGGTGGCGCGGTAGTTCGGCTCCGGGATCGGCAAAGACCCGCACCAGATGCAGATGTTCGCCGTGGCCGATGTTTTGCATACGAATACCTGGTACCATCTCCCGGATCGGCATGTCTTCGGGCCGAAAGAATTGCATGTTACCCTCCTGATCAAGCTAGAGCATAACCACATCTTATGATGCCTTGACAAGCTGTGGGGCGTATTCGGTGCGTGGGTGGTAGATACCCTGGAGGGTGCTCACAAATGCCTCCCGAATCAGCACCAGTTCGCGCAGGGTCAGCGCCGTATTATCAAGCTGTCCGGTGCGAACACGCTCATCAATGATTGACGCAACCAGATCTTCAATTGTTGTATGTGAACCGCTGCGGGTCTGCCCGTTGGCACTCGCGGGGATGCGCTGGGCAATCAGTTGACCGTGCTGTGCCTTGGCGCGTACCGTCGCCTCCACCGAGTCGGCCAGCATCAGAATGCCCTGCTCACGAGTGAAAGGGATCGGGCCGGGGTAGCGGAAGTCCTCAATATCGACGGTATCTTGCTGACGCAGCGCAAGCTGGTAAAAATGGGCCACCAGATGCGTACCGTGGTGGGTGGCGATAAAGTCGATGATGCTCTGCGGCAGGCCTGCCGCACGTGCCATCTTTACGCCTTCGCGCACGTGGTCGATAATGATGGCGGCACTGATCTGTGGGTCAAGCTCGTTGTGGACATTCTCGCGTCCGGTCTGATTATCGGTGAAGAAGTAGGGCCGGATCGTTTTGCCAATATCGTGATAAAAGGCCGCCACCCGCAGCAGCAGTGCATCGGCGGCAACCGCTTCGGCGGCGGCTTCGGCAAGGTTGGCAACCGAGATACTATGATAATAGGTACCGGGTGCTTCACGCATCAGCTTGCGGAGGAGCGGGCGCGATGGGTGCGACAGTTCCATCAGTTGGGGGGCCGTGATGATACCTGCCAGTGTTGCAACAACATAAAACATGCCCCACGCTAGCAGCGCCGATAACACACCATTGACAAGGCTGAAGGTCATCATGGGCACCAGCACAACTGGCTGCCAGTCGATACTAGTGCTGATAGTGAAGCCAATCTGCGAGAGCACTGTTGCAACGGTAGTGCCTGCGCCGGCTATCAGCAAGGTACCGGGGCGCTCGGCACCACGCGCCAGCACTACCGCAACGCCACTGCCCAGCAGCATAGTGACCGCAGTGGGGAGCTGATTGTCACCCTGCATCAGCCCCACCATAATGCTAAGCACCACCGCACATACCAGGGCAAGCTGGCTATTAAAGACAATGGTGATTGCCAGCACCACGGCGGCGAGTGGGAAGGTATAGGGGGGGGGC
>JAAUSQ010000358.1 GCA_012033195.1 Chloroflexaceae bacterium | reverse complement strand
AGTGCCCTGGTACATCCAGTAGGCCAGACGCATAGGGGTTCCTCTCTCTCGTGCGCTATAAATTACCGACTCGTCAGCGGCATGCTCGGCATCAGCCCTGCCATCCACACCGGGTCATCGAGCGGACCCAGGCTACTATGTCGGGTGAGACTGCGGGTAAACATGCCCGCCAGCGTACCTACCCTGTCCAGCCGTGGATTGGCATAAACGCAAACTCGGTGCTCCACTTGGCAACGTGGCCCGTACCAATCAGCGGGTTGGTGGTGCCCATCGTGCTGATGATCAGGTCGGGCGGGTCGGCCTCGATATCGCGAAGTTGACGGTCAAAGTTAGGTTGCTCGACCAGGTGCACCCCGTCGAGCGCTTCGAGTTCGCGGGCGTGGAAGCGGCGGTTAATGTAGGTGCTGCTGCACTCCTGCACAATTGCACCCGCGTTTTTGACAAAACGGGCGAGCGGCAGTTCCAGCAGGTTGTCGGCGGTAAAGAAAATCTTCTTGCCGCGCAGCACATCGGTATGTTCGCGGATACGTTCCCAGGCGCGGGCTTCGCGCTCCGAGAGATCGACCTGCTTGCCAAACTGCGCCGCGAGGTCTTCCCAGAAGGCGCGGGTGCCATCGGGACCAAACGGGAACAGCGACGAGAGCACGGTTGCTTCGCGCTCGTTGGCGAGCCGATTGGCGACCTTGGCAAGATAGGGTTGCAGCGGCGCGAGCACCGTTCCCGGTCCGATGGGGGGCAGGTCGCGGAAGTGGTTGGCGGGCAGGAAGCCGGCAACCGGCAGTTCAAGGCGGGCCGCTTCTGCCAGGAAGTCGTCGGCAATCGCATCGTTGACCGAGCCAAGAAAGACGATGCGGCGGTCTTCGGGTGGGGCGACCGGGCAGAACGGAATGAGCGCCTGCAACACCGAGTCCTCGGCCTGACTGAAGGTGTATTCAAGGCCACTGGCAGGCACAAAGAGAACCGGCAGTTCGGGCGTGCTCAGGCTATCGGCAAGCCCCTGGAACTCAACCTTCATCACATCGGGGGTACACGACGACAGCATAAAAATCACGGAGGGGTGATGGTCGGCTTTGATTTCTTCGATCAGGGCGTGTAGTTCGGGCTGCGGCTTCGAGAGGTCGGTTTCTTCGATCAGGGCCACGCCGAAGCGCGGGCGGGCGAAGATCATCACGCCCATGGTGTTTTGCAGAAAGTGGGCGCAGGTATGGGTGCCCAGGATAAGAAAAAAGCTGTCTTTGATTTTCTGATAGAGCCAGCCGACACAGGCCAACCCGCAAAAGCTGTGGTAGGCGGCATCCTCGCGAGTGAATGAAACACGTTTGGTTGTCATACCATTACTCCCTGTTTCGAGTGGGTTACCAACGCTGGCAGCCCGTAGTGTGCTGATGCAGGCCATGGCACGATGCTGTAGTATCAACTTGCAACTACTTTCTTGTGGCTACTATAGCACGATATATATAAGATGCAAATTGTGCAATGTGTAAATGAATGCTGTGCAAAGGGGGAATCATTGTGCTTGCACAGCCCCATAAAAAACCCCTCTCCTGGTGTGGGAGAGGGGCAGCGCATTGTTGGGAGTGCGCTTACTGGAAAGGCACTACGACCGGCGGCGGTGCGACCTGCGGGTAGTTGATCTGGGCTTCAATCGCCCACTGGAACCAGTCGAAGACCAGCGTGCCCGACAGCAGCACCCCGATTGCACCCGTGAAGCCACACAGCCATGCAAACCAGAAGGCCCACAGGTGGATCGAGTAAGCATTGGCATTGAAGCCCATCGTCCAGCGCCAGAAGAGCTGGGCACGCTCGGTGCCGGTGCCGGGGGCCTCGATCTCGTCTTCTTCTTCGTGAGCGCCGTACTTCTCCAGCGCCCAGATGGTGGCACCGTGCATCGAGAAGAGCAGCGTTGAGCCGAGCAGGAAGAAGATCGATAGCATATGGAACGGGTTATAGTAGAAGTTGCCATAGGCCACGCTCACATTGTTGGTCCAGTCGAGCAGAGCGCGGATACCGTGGGCCGGAGCTTCGGCCCAGGTGCCCATCACGATCGGGCGAATAACGTAAATCGCCAGATACAGGATGATCGCACCGGTGAAGCCATAGGCCAGGTACGGGCGCAGGCCCCACTCGCGGGGCGCGTAGCCAGAGCCGCACTTCCCACGCCAGAATGGACAGCGTCAGGAAGAATGTTGCGACCAGCCACCAGCCGCCCTCATCCATCGGAGGCCAGCCCAGGCCATACTCATTGCGGGGCGGGTTGAGTTGGAGCACCGCAAAGTATTTGAGAAATGCAAGGCCGTTATAGTCTACCTGCCGCAGCATTGTGACCAGCCAGATAAACGTAAACATGCCGCCAAAGAAAAACGCGAGGATACCCCAGAGACCCATATAGAACGGGCCGAATTGGGCATCAAACCCGGTCCAGCGCTCTAGCCAGCGCCAGTAGACCGGCTTGCCAATACGCCCACCGGGGCCGCCAATATCAAGTTCTGGCCCGGTATCCTGTCGATTGGGTGGGTAAACAAGTTCCGACATAGCGAGTTACTCCTTACAATCTAGACCCCACTCCAAAAGGGGAGGTTATTCCAGAAGTTCCAGAAAGATACCCAGTCTTGCACCGGCCAGCCCGAAAACAGGATGCACAGATTGGCCAGCAGAATGCTGCCCCCCGCTGCCAGGGCACCAGCGCGGTGAATGCCAACTTCACCAATCGAGTAGTACTGGATATCGCGCCAGAAGTCGTTGATGTGTTCGGGTGTGTTCGGGTCGCGGCTCTGGGCACCGCTGAGGATAGCCGAGCCGTGACAGGCCAGCAAGAAGGTGGTGAAGAAAATCCCACTGATTGCCAACGCATGGAATGGGTTGTAGAAGAAGTTGTTATACCGATACCCGAAGTTCGATACCCAGTCGAGGTGCGGCATAACACCGAGGGTGAAGCCTTCCGACCACGTGCCCAATGCAACTGGGCGGATGACTTGCAGCGTCAACCACGCCGAGAACACAATACCATACGAGATTGCAATCTGTGGCCCCATCTCCAGCTTGAGGCCAATATCAAACTGGCGCATCATCCAGCCAAAGAAGGCAATCGTGGTGAAGAGCACCGTCATCTGCCAGATAAAGCCCGGATCACCCGGTGGAACCAGCCGCAACCCCATTTCGGCAGGTGGCGGGTCGATACGTCCAGCAAAGAAGTTCTGCGGGATGGAGTACGGCCCATTAAAGATCGTTTCCTGCACATAGAAGTAGGTTCCGAAGCCGATCCCAAACAGGCTCACCAGCCCCCAGAAACCAACATAAAATGGCCCAACCCAGAAGTCGAACAGATCAAAGCCAAACAGACGGTAAAACATCGTTTTGCCCGGTTTGCGATGGTCTGCTTCAACTTCCTGGATCGTGCGCCCGCCTACTACGCGAGTCTCACGCGCCCAATCTAATACTTTGACAGCCATAGCCGATCCCTTTCCAGACGCTTGCTTAGGAGCGTATGCCCGTTAATACCTGAATTATCAAATGCTGACATTAGAAAGAAAAGCTGTGTTACTCGGATTTATTACAAATAAGTCAAAACAGTTACCTGAAGTATAGTACAGCCATGGCCTATTGTCAAGAAAGCAGACGGTGCAACCGCTTTGCATAAGCCTTACATGCGATGAAGCCTGAACCCGTCATAAAGAGCTAAACAAAAGAAAAGTGTAGAAAAGGTGGGGAGACAGAAAGAATACCAGAAAGAGTATCTTTTTGCCTTTTATGTAATAGACCTTCTCTTGGTCGCGGGCACTCACGATGCCATCAACCACCGCGAAGCCAACGGCGCGATGGTCGGGGGGCAGCCTAAAAGCGCCGCCACAGGTCGT
>JAAUSQ010000357.1 GCA_012033195.1 Chloroflexaceae bacterium | reverse complement strand
AGGCAGATACCCACGTGTTCCTCAGCCGTGCGCCACTCAGCACCCCGAAGGGTACCGCGTACGACTTGCATGCATTAGGCACGCCGCCAGCGTTCGTCCTGAGCCAGGATCAAACTCTGCGTTGTTAATGGATAATTGTCAATCAGCGATTGACGATGGAAACCCACATTCCTGTCTATCGGTTGTTCAGGTACACCACACGCCTCTACGACCAAATAAAAAACCAGCGCCGCTTTCGCGACCCCAGCAGGTGATAAGATCACTCTTATGCGCCTGTTTACTGTATTCCTGGTTGTCCTGGTCTACCCTCGCTTTCACAGTTTCAGGTGAGGCCGTTTTGTTACTCTGGTAGTATACCGATCGACCAGGGGTTTGTCAAGTCCTTTTTTCACTCTTTTTTGAATTTCTTGCACATCAATGCTATTCCTACCGGTTATGGTAGCGGCGGTGCCGCTTCTCCCGCCCCAAACAGTGGTATACTGATCAGTATGGGCGACGCTGTATCTATGCAGGGTCGCCTTTTGCAGCATTGCAACGTGTTGTACAAAAAGATCAGACTTCTGGCTGATGACAGTATGCAACACATGTGTCATTCTGGATTGAGCAAAACCGAAAGATTGTTCGCTCTTGTAATGCATCAGGATACACGCTATGACCTCGCAGGTAACGACGCTGCGGCGCGAATTCACGGTAACTGATGAGTATCAGTACGACCGTCGCTCGACTGTCCGCTGGATCTTGTCTCACATTCTCCGCTATCCCCAGTTTCCGATCATCGCCATCAGTGGTGCGCTCGTCTCAAACGCATCGCTGAGCTATGCTTCGGTGTTGATCGGGCAGGCCTTCGACCTGATTTTGCGCCCCGATGTTACGGGCGATCAGATCGGCGGCTTTGCCCTGCTGGTGCTTGGTGTCTATCTCGGTGTTGGTCTGTTCGGGTTATGCTCGGCTTATGGGTTTGAGTTCATCGCCCAGCGCCTAGAACGCGACACCCGCGAAGAACTGTACATTAGCCTGCTCGGAAAGAGCTTGACATTTCACAATCGGCAGCAGGTGGGCGACCTGATGGCGCGTGCGACCAACGATGTGCAACAGATGAACCTGATGATCAATCCGGGTGTTGGTCTGATCTTCGACTCGTTTATGAGTGCAATTATGCCCATTATCGCTATCGCGCTGCTCGATGTGCAACTGTTGCTGGTACCGCTGATCTTTATGGTATCGTTCCTGGTGGCACTTGTCTTTTATACCCGCGAACTTGGTCCCATCTCGGGCGAGCTTCAGGGGCAGTTTGGGGATATGAACGCAGGGCTGGCCGAGTCGATTTCTGGCATCGAGGTTGTAAAAGCGTATGCCCAGGAAGCCGCCGAAGAACGCCGCTTTGTGAACAGTGCGAGCCGCTACCGCGACCTGTTTATCAAGCAGGGCATTGTGCAGGCGCGTTACCTGCCGCTGCTCTTCTTCGGTATCGCGTATGGTCTGGCGTTCGGGCACGCGCTGATCCTGTTCCAGGCGGGCGCACTGACACCGGGCGATGTGGTGGCGTTTATGGGGTTGATGGGCTTGTTAGGCTTCCCAACCTTTATCTCGCTCTTTAGCTTTGTACTGGTGCAACTGGGCCTTGCCGGAGCCGACCGCATCCTTTCTATCATCAACACCGATACCGAACTGGATGAGAATGTGCAGGGCTATAGCAGCCCGATGCGTGGTGAGCTTGTGTTTGAAAACGTCTCGTTTGGGTATAGCGATGCACCGCTGCTGAAAAATATCAGCTTCCGCGCTAACCCCGGCGAAACAGTCGCGATTGTTGGGCAGACAGGTTCGGGCAAAACAACGCTCACCCGCTTGGTTAATCGCACTTACGATGCAACTGCGGGGCGTGTGCTGATTGATGGCATGGACGTGCGCGAGTGGAGTATGCAATCACTGCGCTCACAGATTTCGACTATCGAGCAGGACATTTTTCTCTTCTCGCGCACGATTGCCGAAAACATCGCCTTCGGTGCAGCGGGCAACGCCACCCGTGAACAGATCGAGCAGGCGGCCCGCGAAGCACAGGCGCACGAATTTATCACTAGTTTTCCCAATGGCTACGATACACTTGTGGGCGAACGTGGTGTAACGCTGTCGGGCGGGCAGCGCCAGCGCATCGCCATTGCGCGGGCCTTCCTCACCAATCCGCGCATCTTGATCCTGGACGATTCGACCAGTGCGATTGATAGCGCCACCGAAGACCAGATCCAGCGGGCTATGCGGCGCATCCTGAGCGGGCGTACCACGCTACTCATTACGCACCGTATCTCACAAATCCGCTGGGCCGACCGTATTCTGGTGTTGAAGCACGGCGAACTGGTGGCACAGGGGACCCACAACGAACTGATGCTGACAAGCGAAGCCTACCGCCGCATCTTTGCGCGATACGAATAAGAAGCGAGGCTACTTATGGGGTTTGTGTTTGATGGGTTGGAAGCCGAAGAATACGACCGTACCTATGGCGACCGTGTGCTGGTGCGGCGCGTGAGCAACTACTTCCGCCCCTATACAGGCATTATTACTATCGTAGTGGTAATGGTACTGCTGCAATCGCTGGCCCAGACGCTGGTGCCGCTTGTAATTGCACGCGGTGTCAATACGCTGGACGCTGTGCCTACCACCGACCAGATCATCCGCTTCACGCTGCTAGCGGCAGGGTTGGGCGCACTCGGCTGGGTCTTCAACTATGTGCAGCAGATCTATTCGGCCAGGGCGGTGGGCACTGTTGTGCTGAATCTTCGCCAGGATGCCTTCACCGCCGTGATGCAGCGCGACCTCTCCTTCTATGATAAGTTCCAGTCGGGCAAGATTGTCAGCCGCGTTACATCGGATACGCAGGAATTCTCGAACGTAGTGACCCTGACCGTCAACCTGGCCAGTCAGATCTTGCTGATCTTGATCATCAGTGGCGTGCTGATCTTTGTCGATCCTGTGCTCGGCCTGATTACGCTCGCGGTGGCACCGGCCTTTGTGCTAGCGGCGCTGCTCTTCCGACGGGTCGCCCGCTGGACATCGACACGTGCCCAGCGGATGACGGCGCAGGTCAATGCCATGGTGCGCGAGTCAATCAGTGGGGTGGGCGTGGCCAAGGGCTTCCGACAGGAGCAAACCCTGTACGAAGATTTTCAGGCAACCAATCAGCTTACCTACCGCGTGCGGTTGCAGCGTGGGTTCGTCTTTGATACGCTCTTCCCGATGCTCGACTTTGTGGCCGGTATCGGTACCGCCATCGTGATTTTCTTCGGTGGCTTGCAAGTGCTGAATGGTACCGTCTCGACGGGTGATTGGTACCTGTTCCTACGCAGTCTGGCGCTGTTCTACATTCCACTGACCAGCGTGGCCTCGTTCTGGAGCCAGTTCCAGCAGGGGCTTGCCGCCAGTGAACGGGTCTTTGCGCTGATTGATGCGGAGCCAAAAGTGGTGCAGATTGCCAGTGAGCCAGTTGAAGCATTGGCCGGGCATATTAGCTTCAAACAGCTTGATTTCAGCTATCGGCCTGATGAGCCAGTGCTCACCAACTTTTCACTCGATATTCCTGCCGGCCAGACCATTGCGGTAGTGGGGCACACGGGCGCGGGCAAGTCGAGCCTGACACGCCTGATCACGCGCTTCTACGAGTTCCAGGGGGGGGAACTGTTGATTGACGGGCGCGACATTCGCCGCCTCGACCTGCACCAGTATCGCCGCCATCTGGGACTGGTGCCACAGGTACCGTTCCTCTTTTCGGGCACAGTTGCCGACAATATCCGCTATGGGCAACCCGATGCAACTGATGCCGCCGTTGAGCAGGCAGCACGGGCGATTGGCGGTGAGTGGATTAACGGACCTGCC
>JAAUSQ010000356.1 GCA_012033195.1 Chloroflexaceae bacterium | reverse complement strand
CAGAGGCTGTTTTCAGCGTATGCCCGCGTGCAATCAAACTGATCACGTAGCTCTCGATAGTTGTAAATTTCGCCATTGAAAACGACTGAGATGCTGCCATCTTCGTTTTCAATCGGCTGTTTTCCCCCTGCCAGGTCAATAATACTCAACCGGCGCATGCCCATTGCCATCGAGCCATCGAGACAGGTGCCATCGTCATCTGGGCCGCGGTGAACAATGCTCTGTAACATCGCGCCAAGCACACGCTCATTGGCAGGCTCGCCACTTCCATAGTTGTAGAAACCACATATACCGCACATGATGTTTTACCCTTCTTCTTGCTCTCGCATTCTTGAGCTACCTCGCCTATCTATCCATCTATCCATCTATCCATCTATCCATCCATCCATCGTCTGCTTCGTATCATGGTGAAGGTGAGCTACGGGCAGCGGTGCTACGGTACCCACTGCACAACATCCACATGACACGGATACTGGTCTGGATTCATCGGAGGTAACAGAAATCCTCGTATCGTCCCTTCAAGCATAATACCCCGTTGAATGATGCTATAGAATGTTTCTTGCACGTTACCTCTTCGGTACGCATCTCCCAATACAGCTGCAAGCGTCAGCACAAACAACCGTTGGACATAAACCCACTTGTGTGTCACAAGCGCATGAGCAACGACCATCAAACCTGTGACCAGCACGAGACCAGGTAGGCATCCGAATCCACGTTCTCGGATATAGGGCCACAAGATATCTGTTCCTAGATGAAATCGAATATTTTGCCCATACCCAATGTAGAGGTTCCGGCCACGACGAAGCAGTAGTGTAGAGGTTTCTTCGGGCGGGTCGGTGTAATGATAGACAATAGTATGCTCTAATCGGCATGCTCGATACCCTGCATGACGGATACGAATACACAACTCTGGTTCTTCGTCGCTGTAAATATATGGATTAAATGTCCCCACTTGTTCCATAACAGACCGCCGATAGAGCGCAGCCCCGCCTCCATGATCTATCTCCGTAACACTATCACTGTCTGCTTGAGAGAGCGGAGGCTTATCTTGTTCACCAGCATCTTTCGGGAGGTCAATACGATGACCAACAATCACACCAATATCGGGATTGTTTTGGATGATGGGCAGTGCTTTGTCTATCCAGCCGGGATAGAGTTCCATATCTCCATCGAGAAACAGCACAAAGTTGCCTTGTGTATACCGATAGCCAGTATAACGGCCTGCGGCGGCTGTGAGACGCTGGTCTGTATGTAACCGAACAATGCGGATCGGGTACCGACTCGCACGTTCAACGGTCTCATCTGTTGATGCCGAGTCCACCAGAATAATCTCTTTCGTGTCGAGAGTGGCTGTTTCAGCCAAGACAGATTCGATCAGTCGGGCTATATTCCATTCTTGATTCTTGGTGATCATTACAACGGACAATGTCGTCATTACCTGACTCCTGACTTATGTGCTCTCTGCACCGGTTATCCTTGAACAAGGCTTTTCGCTGTTCGTACTGTACGTCTCAGTGGAGGCCCAACAGGAGACTCCTCGCGCATCCATGCAATTCGGTGATACAATCCATGCGCTTTTAGGGCGACAGAGAAGACAGTGTCGTGACGCGTACATTGAGCACGCCAGAGATTAAACATATGCCATTTCTGGCGATCCCCTCCACATGCAGCAGTGTACCCACTCGTGGCAACGATCCGTGCAATGCGGTCATCAAAATCGCAATATGGGTAGGAGAAAAAACGAATAGGGGTAGCCAGATAACTTTGTATCATCTCTCGTGAGAGACGTATTTCGCGTGTGGCCTGAAACGTATCGAGCGTTGGAAGCCTGGGATGTGTGATAGTGTGACTGCCAAAGGTACATCCTTGCTGTGCCAACGCTCGCGCTTGGTGCCATGACATCAGCGGGGCGGAACGGACTTCTTGTTGACCGTCCCATGTGCTCCGGTAGTCTGCTAGGCCGCTCACAAAAAAGATTGTTGCGGTAAACCCCAAACGTTGTAGGATGGGGCACGCTGTTGTATACAAGTCGGTATATCCATCATCAAATGAAAGAACAAAGTGTTTGGGCGGGAGACATGTTCCCTTGAGCAGACAATCAACTGCTTCGTCAAGACTGATACAACGAAATCCTGCGCGATGCAGGTAGGTCATTTGTCGTTCAAAATTCTGTGGTGAAACAGTCAGCCCATATGGGTCTTGCTCTGGTGCTGTCACATCAGCTATCTGGTGATAAAAAAGAATAGTTGGTATCATGAAATTCTGCTACTTTCTAGATATTCTTGTCCTGGTTGGTTTGTATGGTTTCACACTGCGTGCTCATATATTCTCGTATTCGAGCTAGGTAAGAAAATATCGTTCTCGAAACTGCGCGATGCTCCCGCTGGTAAGAATCAAAATCCCAACCAGACACACGCCATACACGAGAGCAGCCGAAGGAATAACAAACCAGATACTCATGTTGCTGACAAGGAAGAGATAGCCAGCCATAACGAGTGTTGCGACCATCGGTTTCCAGAAGACGTTCCACAAATTGATACCGCGGAGAGTTTTGGCTGTTGGAAAGTAGTGCTGGAGCAAATTGACTCCCTGACTAATAACGGTGGACAGCGCAGCTCCAATGACTCCTAACGGGATGATAAAAACAATACCAAGAACAATTGAAATGATCATATTCACGACAACAATTTTGAGCGTTAATGTTTCTTGCAAACTTGCCATTAACACTTGTCCAAGTGCATTGGTAAAAGCTATTGGTATTAATATCCATACCAACAACTGCAAGACAACGGCTCCCTGCGAAAAATTGTCGCCTCCATAGAGTAACAGCAAAATAGGGCCAGCTAGGAAGGATAAACCAACAGCAGCCGGAAGCGCAATCGCTAGGAGAGCCTCAACGAGGTATTCGTACACATTTTTTAAGTTTTCGATGCCCATATCAAATTTGCGGCACATCAGAGGAAATATACTAAATGCCAGATTCTCTATCACGAGAATAGCAGGAACTAACAATTGTGCCGAAGCATTGTATAAACCGAGAGAAAACTCATCGCTGAGTTTGGAGAGCAACACAGCATCAATACTTGCCCAGATTGCAATAACACTTTCCATCCCAAGAAATGGAAGGGTTTTGACAAGCATACCGCGTGTAAACTGATAATCAAACTCGATATGAAGTTTGGTGATATTTTTCATCATATACCACCATTCAATTGAAAAGACTAGGACATAACAGACAATAAACAAGAGAGCGAGATAATGAATGCTATATCCGTTGTCGAGGATATACCAAGCTCCGACAACTTTCAAAATATTGGCTGGTACATTGCCATACGCAATGTAGTGCATACGTTCCCAGGCTTGGAACACAGCCTCACAAATATTTGTCAGCGCATACGGAATCAATGCCAATCCCAACAACAAGATCACTTCTGATGTTTGTGTGGAATAGTTCATCGCAAGCACAAAAAGGCCGAGAGCAAGAAACGATACCAGTGAGAATGTCATCACTGCTATCGTACCGTTGACGATATATTTATTGGTGCGTTCTGGTTCACGGGAAATTTCGCGGGTAATAAGAAGTTTGAGGCCGGCAACAGCGAATATCTGAAATGTATACATCAGCGTCAAACCGAGAGACAGAACACCAAATTCAGCGACCCCGAGATAGCGTCCGACGAACGCATACACAACAAATGTTGTTGCCCTATTCATCACCTGGCTGGTCTTTGCGGCCCTGTTTGTAATCATCGAGTTTCGCACAGTCCAACCGATGATCCATCTCGGCATGTTTCGAAACCGATTGTTTAGCATTAATCTTATTACAGGCTTTCTCTGCTTTATTGCCACCGCCGGCACTTTCATTCTACTTCCC
>JAAUSQ010000355.1 GCA_012033195.1 Chloroflexaceae bacterium | reverse complement strand
GAGGCAGCCGGGTGCCGTCTACCGCACACGGTGCCGGGACGCAGATGCAGATGCACCCGCAGATCAAGATGTTCGAAGCGGTCCCCGGCGGGCGTTCTGCAAGGCGCACGGTGTATTCGCTGCTACCGGGGCGCACCTGCCACTGATCTTGTATTGTTGGGATGCTCCAGCCGTGTGGGTAGCGAATGGTGTGGGCGGCTGCCAGCCGTAGACCGGGCGCGGCGTCAGCTTCGGGCAGGGGCGTTGCGAACGGGCGTGTATCGCCGTTGGGCAGCACCAGCGTGAGCGAGCGCGGTTGCCAGCCAACGCCTGCCGTTCCTGCTGCCACTTTTGCGCTGCTGCTGTGCTGTGCCAGTGCGGTCTGCACCGTGTTAGTCTGGTTGGTCCAGCCCCCCTCGACGGGCAGGAAACTTGCCGCGATGTGTTGCCACTGACCCGCTTGATCCTGATAGTGCAACGGGGTAGCATCGTACAGCACACTGAAGCGCCCATCGCCTAGATCAAACGTGGCGCTGTGGGCGGTGCGCTGCGTGAGCAGTTCGGGCTTTCCCATCAGGTTGGGCGGGAGGATATACGGCAGTGTTCCTGCCGACGCGGGTATCGTTCCGTGGTCGGTAGTGAGGGCCGGAGGGAAAGCGCCCGGTTCAACCGAAGCCGACGGATCAAGCGATGGGCGCGGCAGCATCACCGGAAACAACGGCGCAAGGAGCGCCAGAAGCAGGAGGAGCGCAAGACGAGTAAAACCAACCGGACGGGTTGAAAAAGGTTGGGGATGACTGGTGAGCGACATACACACCTCACTTTGCTTGGGCGACTACATACCAATACGTTTAGATTCTTGAGAAGCTTTATCACTTTCGCCCCAACGGAGGGAGGGGAGGCGGTTGCGGTGCAGCCGGTTGGGACAGGTTAAAAGATAGCATTCGGTCAGGTGCACCGGGAGAGCGGCACCTCAACGAGTGTCAGTGCATTCTTTTGAGAGTACGCGCAAAAATAAGGGGTAGTGTGTGGATATATCATCGCATATCTCGGTAAGATATGCAAATATTTTTATTTATATTGATAGGAAAAACACTTTTCTTTTGAGTCCTGGAGGGATTTTCGGTATGCTGATGGAGTCTTTTTTGAAGCGCCAGCGTCACCATCTGGTGTTTGCTGGAATGGCTTGAACTATCAGCGGCTAAATCTAATATACAAATCAACTAAAGGCCGTACAATAGATGTATGAGGCTCACAAACAACCGTCGAACAAGCACGAACACTCGCACACATTGCACAACGTCCGGCGGCTCAGTGGCTACGGTGTAACCTTGTGAGCATGCGCTTGCACGCAAGAAAAGAGATGATCATTGGTGATTGGGATGGCGCAAACCACCAGCACCGTGAACTCTCTCTGCCCATAGGCACCGGATTCTTCACGCGAGGAACAGAAAATGGATCGATCCCAGAGCACACCCCTGTCGAAGCACCGCACACGTCGGCAGGCGCTTGGTTTGGCTATCAGCGCAGCCCTGGCGCTACTGACTGGCTGCGCGAGCCTCACTGGTTCAACCGACCGGCGATCCGGGGGTGCTGCTCGTGGCATCGCGGATGAGCGAGTGCTGATTGTCGGGGCCGGGATAGCCGGACTGGCTGCGGCCCGTGCGCTGCTCCAGCAGGGTATTCCGGTGCAGGTGCTCGAAGCCCGCACACGTATTGGCGGGCGTATCTGGACAGATACGTCGCTTGGGACACCGCTTGACCTTGGTGCATCCTGGATCCATGGGAGCGCGGGCAACCCACTGACCCAATTGGCGCGGGAGCATGGCATTACCACCGTCAGAAGTGATATTGAAGATGCGTATCTGTATGAAACCAGCGGACGCGAACTGTCTGATGCCCGTTATGCAGAAACGGACGCAATCGTTGAAGCTATCTTTGTTCGTCTGTATGAGCTTCAGGAAACGGCTACGACCGATGCGTCGGTTGCCGATGCGCTCACCACTATCCTGGGCGACTATCAGCTAGAGGACGCGCTGCGTCGTGCCGTTGACTGGTCGCTTGTATCTTCTATCAATATCGCAACGGGCGCTGACCCCACTGACCTATCGCTCCAGCACTGGGAAACCGATGCAGCATTTGCTGGTGACGAATTGCTGTTTCCAGGCGGCTATGGACAGCTTATCCAGGTCCTGGCTCGCGATGTACCTATCCAGCGTGATTGTGTGGTGTCCGCGATAGCCTATGAGGGCGAGGGTGTGCGCTTGACGACCAGCCAGGGTACCTGGGAAGGCAGCCGTGCCCTGGTGACTGTGCCATTGGGGGTATTGCAAGCGGGCACGATCACGTTTACGCCGGCGTTGCCCACCGGCCATCAGCAGGCGCAGCGCCGACTGGCGATGGGGACGCTCAACAAGATAGCCCTCCAATTTGATCGCGTGTTCTGGCCCGAAGACGCCCATTCGCTGGGGGTGCTTCAGCGGGAACGCACCCGGTTGTTGGAATATTGGAGTATGCTGCCCGTCACCGGGGCACCCATCCTGGTGGCGATGGCAGGGGGTCAGTATGCACGTGAGCTTGAAGCCCTGACCCCGGAGGCCGCCGCAGACCACACCCTCCGCGATCTGCGCAGTATTGCGGGTGGGCGAGTGCCTACGCCCGTGGGGGTGCTGCCGACCCGCTGGAGTGCCGACCCGTTTGCGCGTGGCTCCTACTCGCATGTGCCGCCGCGAGCAAGCCTGCAAGATTATGCGAGCCTTGCTGCACCAGTGGGGTCACGGCTGTTTTTTGCGGGGGAAGCCACCTCGCCCAACTATCCTGCAACCGTCCACGGGGCGCTGTTGTCGGGCAGGCGGGCCGCAGACGACATTATCAACCGGGTGGGGTCGTAAGCGCATTCGGAGGATGTAAAACCCTTTCCACAACAAACAACACAAGATGTAAATAGAGTTAGAGTTTGCCTTGCCGCAACCCGCTCCGCTCGTCCGAATGCTTGCCCCAATTGCAGCAACACGATGCCCATGGCGCAAGGCAAGCTTTCCGCAGTGGCCCAGGCCCAGCATGGGGGTGTAAAAACCTTCGTGAAAAAGCGACACCACGTGTACATCTGGTTACAATCCGCCCCTTCGCAATCCTGCACGTGTCCCAGAATCATGGTTCTGGTGCGATCTGTCCCTGGTGTACCCCAGGCGCGCCGCATTGGAATTCCCCGGTCGCCTCATCCTGTGGGAGCAGGGCCGGAGGTTGTGCATGCAGATTCGCAGGCCCTCAACAACCCGCCGCGCACTCACACCAGATGGAGCGCTACCCCCATTTCTGCCAGCCGTGCCCGCGCTGCGTCGGGAAGCTCATCATCGGTAATTACCATGTGGATGTTGGTAAAGGGCACTACCTTGATAAACCCGTGACGGCTCCACTTGCTTGAATCGGCTACAAGAATGACTTGCCGCGCCGCATGCACCATTGCCCGCTTGACCTGGGCAATTTCAAATGAGGTATCGGTTACCCCTAGCTCTGCATCAATCGACTGCGCCGCAAGGAACACTATCGCTGTCGAAACACAAGGCTTGGATGGTGCCAAGCATGTTCTTACGGAAGACGCAATTGCCCACGCCGATGTTGTAATCCTGGCGGCTGATATTGCCATCGACCGAAGCCGCTTTGGAAACAAACCGATTTATGAAACCTCGACCAGCGAAGCTATTCGCAACACCCACACCGTCCTGAGCAGTGCGCTCGGTCTGCTTGGTACATCAGCCACCCCGCCCCGCAACTTGTCCCCGTTGCTGCACCTGCCCCGGCCAGCACTGGCAGCAAGTTGCTGGTAGGTATCACCTCGTGCCCCACCGGGATTGCCACACCATCATGGCAGCCGAAGCCTTGCAGAAGGGTGCCCGCAGTATGGGCCACGAC
>JAAUSQ010000034.1 GCA_012033195.1 Chloroflexaceae bacterium | reverse complement strand
TCGACCCCATGCGGATGGTCGGGTGGGCGCGTACATCGCCCGCCGCATCGATGACCGGAATGCCAAACATCGCCGATTGCAGCCAGCCATTGATCGATGTTGAGTAGCCATTCTGGGCCGTCATCACCCCGACCACGGGTGCATCAAGTTCGTTCATTAGCAACTCGAAGGCGCGGATATAGTCGCGGGGAAACATCTCCCAGGTTGGCGCGGCGGGTGCGCCGATTGCCGAGACGGTGACAATAATGCCATCGGCGGGCACCTCATCGATAGAAACCAGCGTTGGCCTGCCAAGCCGCACCGCAACCCCGCCATTTTGCAGACCATGGTCGAGCCAGCCGCCGCCGCCCGCCGCAAACACGCCCCCCCCAACACAGGCCGCCTGCACATCGCTTTCATCAAGTACACGTCGCATTAGGTCCCTCTTTAACAACTATTCCAGATTGAGCGCATCCAGTCCGCTGGTGCGTGCCATATCCTGCGCGATGGTGTAGCCTGCATCGGCGTAGCGCAACACCCCAATACCGGTGTCGGCGTTCAGCACATGTTCCAGGCGGTAGTCGGCCTCGCTGCTGCCATCGGCAATCAGCGTAACGCCGCTGCTGGTCATATAGCCTGCGTAGCCGCCGCCGCCCGAATGGATTGCTACCAGATCGGCCATTGCCGAGCAGTTGAGCAGCGCATTGAGCAGCGGCCAGTCGGCAATCGCATCGCTGCCATCCAGCATGCGCTCGGTGCCGATGTACGGGTGCGCCATGCCGCCTGCATCCAGGTGATCGCGGGTGAAGGCAATCGGCCCACTCAGGCGACCCTCACGCACGGCCTGATTAACCAGCAAGCCCAGACGGGTGCGTTCGCCGTGTCCAAGCCAGCCAATCCGCGCCGGAAGCCCCTGGAAGGGGATGTACTGCCGCGCCAGCCGTATCCAGTTGCAGACCAGTTCGTTCTCGGCGAATGCTTCCAGGATCATGTCATCAATCACAGCAATATCGGTGGCGTTGCCTGTGAGCGCCAGCCAGCGAAACGGCCCGATGCCCTTGCAGAACAGCGGGCGAATGTAGCGCTCGGTGAAGATGTCAATCGTCATCGCCTGCTCAACACCGGCACGTTTGGCCTGAATGCGGATGTTGTTGCCGTTCTCAAAGACCACCGCGCCCCGCTCTTTCAAGGTGAGCATCGCCTGCACCTGTGCGACCATCGATGCAAGCGCCCGCTGTTCGAGCAGTGCTGGCTGTGTCTCACGCAGGTGGGCGGCTTCCTGCGGGGTCATCCCTGCTGGAACATAGCCATACAGCAGGTCGTGCGCACTGGTCTGGTCGGTCACCACATCAGGTGTAATGCCGCGTGTTACCAGTTCGGTATACACCGTGCTGGCATTGTCCACCAGCACCACACTGAGCGGCTCGTTGCGCTGCTGCGCCTGCTGGCAGCGTTCAAGCGCCTCATCAAGCGTTTCGGCCAGCATATCGCAGCGCCCGTCGCTGACGCGCTGCGCGGCCCGGTCGCCATCCACTTCGACCACCAGCATCACCGCGCCGACCATCTTCGCCGCTAGCGGTTGGGCGCTGCCCATCCCACCCAGGCCAGCCGTCAGCACCAGTCGTCCGTGCAGATCGCCGTTGAAGTGTTCGCGGGCCACGGCTGCCAGTACTTCGTAGGTGCCCTGAATAACGCCCTGCATCCCGATGTACTGCCAGTCGCCAGCGGTCAGACCACCCCACGCAATCAGGCCGCGCTGCTCCAGGTCGTAGAAGACATCACTGGTGGCCCAGCGCCCGACGAGGTTGCAGTTTGCCATAATGACAATCGGTGAGAGCGGGTGGGTCTTGAAGATACCAATCGGCTTGCCCGACTGAATGACCAGCGTTTCATCGTCGCGCAGCCGCTTGAGGGCAGCCACAATGCGCTCGTAGCTGGGCCAGTCGCGGGCCGCCTTGCCAAGCGCAGCATACACAACGAGGTCTTGCGGACGCTCCCCGACTTCAAGCACATTTTCCAACATCCGCAGCAGTCCCTCCTGCCGCCAACCCTGGCAGCGCAGGTCAGTTCCACGCTGTGCGGTAATACGCGCTGTCACTAGTATATGTCCTTCCTATGTCGGCGCTGCAAGCACCAGGCGCAAGCACAGCCCGCGCAGGCGGGCTTGGTAATCGGTAGCGGTGGATCAGTCCCCCGGCGATCTCGCTCGTTGCCCCTCACCGTCGGCGACTCGGCTCATTGCCCGTGGCCCTCCGCGTCTAGCGCCTGATCGACCGCTACCACGGCGTGGGCCAGTGCTGCCACCCCCAGCACCAGATGTTCCGGGGTGGTGGCTTCTTCGGGGCAGTGGCTGCGCCCGCCAATACTCGGTACAAAGATCATGGCGGTGGGGGCAAGCTGTGCAAGCTGGCTGCTGTCGTGGCCTGCGCCGCTTGGCAATACAATCGCTCCATCGTCCAGGCGGCGGCACACCTGATGCACCAGATCGACCAGCCAGCGCTCTGCCAGGGCAGGCGGGGTACTGGTCAGGGCCAGCAGTTCGAGCGCGACGCCCCGCTGCTGTGCGGCAGCAGTGGCAGCCTCCCACAGTGCTTGCCAGGTATGTTCAAGGATTTCCGCATCCAGGCTGCGAATTTCGGCAGTGAGCGTGACCGTGCCCGGAATCACATTGCTCTGATTGGGCGATACTTCCAGTCGCCCAACCGTACCCACGGCTTGCGGTTCGTCGCGGCAGAGTGCCTCAAGCGTTGAGATGATGACCGCAGCAGTTGCCAATGCATCGCGGCGCAATTCCATCGGCGTGGTTCCGGCGTGGTCGGGTTGCCCTTGCAACACAAGCGTGCCGCGCTGAATGCCAACAATGCCGTTAACGGCAGCAAGCAGCTTGCCCCGCTGGTCCAGCACTGGCCCCTGCTCGATATGCAATTCGAGACAGGCCGCTACAGCACCTTTGCTTGCAAGTGGTGTGCCCAGCGCTTCGGGCGTGCCGCCCACTGCTCGTATTGCATCTGCCAGCGTCAGGCCGTTTAACGTACGGTCGAGCCATTCGGGTTTGAAGTTGCCTGCCAACGCACGGCTGCCCACGCACGAAATGCCATAGTCGTTGGCTTCCTCGGCCAGAAAATCAGCAACTATCAACGGATGGCGTAACGTAACACCTGCCTCATCAAGGCACTGTGCTACTTCAATCGCACCGAGCACCCCCAGGATGCCATCGTAGCGTCCGCCCCCTAGCACGGTATCGGTATGTGAACCAATCAGGATGGGCGGCAGGTCGGCGCTGCCTGCTCGCTCTGCCAGCAAGTTGCCTGCTGCATCAATGCGCGTGGATAGCCCGGCGTTCTGCATACGGGTGCGGAGCCACTCGCGCCCGCGCAGGTAGGCACCCGATGGAAAGCGGCGGGTCCAGCCGGGTGTATCTGGCTCTACAATGTTGGCAAGGTCGTTTATAGCTTGAAGCAGACGCTGCTGGTCTGGTTGCAACGCCCGCATAATCTCTGCGCTCATGCTGTTTCCTATGCTGTTAAACTGCTTCAGGTAGTCGGTAAGGGAGCCAGAAAGCCGCCGCTGCCGCGTGGGGCCAGCACTGCACCCTCGCGGAAGATGACACGCCCCGCCAGAAGCGTTGCAACGACGTGCCCTCGAAACGCTCGATCAAGATAGAGTTTGTCGATGTCGCGGGCCTTGCTCCACATCTGCTCGTGCCGCAGTATCGTTGTGCCGCGTGGGTCGTACAGGCACAGATCACCATCGGCTCCGGGCCGGATGGTGCCCTTACGCGGGAACAGTCCAAACATACGCGCTGGTGTGCCACTGATCAAACGCACCACATCTTGCAGCGCGATACGCCCTTCAAGGGCAGCGGTCAGCATCAGCGGCAGGAGCGTTTGCACGCCGGGTGCGCCCGACGGCACCCGCCAGATATCATTGCGCCCGCGCTCTTTTTCTTCCACCAGATACGTCGCGTGGTCGGTGGTGACAACGGACAGTGTACCATCTGCCAGCCCCTGCCAGAGCGCCTGCTGATCGGTGGCGCTGCGAATTGGCGGGTTGATCTTGGCATACGGGCCAATACGATAATAGTCTTGCTCATCAAAGAAAAGATAGTGCGGGCACGTCTCGGCGGTCACATCCACGCCATCGCGCTGAAAGCGGCGTACTACAGCTAGCGCGTGGGCGCACGAGACATGCGCGACGTGCACGGGTGCGTTTAGGTCTTCGGCCATGGTCAGGAGCCGCGCCACTGCTACCGCTTCCACCACGGGCGGACGCGATTCGGGGTGTGCCGCAAGGTCGCGCCGCCCCGCTGCACGCAGCCTGCCAATCCGCGCCTCCAGCATCGAGTCGCTTTCGCAATGAACAACCAGCCGCCGCCCGGTTTCTTTCACCAGTGCCAGCGCCTGATAAATCTCTTCATCTTCGGTGAGGCAAATACCAATGAACTCATCTTCGCGGCCCAGCGGCGCACGGTGCATAAAGATTTTGTAGGCGATTGCGCCCGCTTCGGCCATGCCCAACACATCGTTGCGCAGCAGTGTGCCCGGTGCACCATACAGCGCAACGTTCACAATTGCCTGCTCTTCAATCAAGCGCCGTCGATTGGCAAAGGTAGCAGGCGTGGCGCAGCCCGGTTTCGAGATTGGCATCTCAAAGATGGTGGTTACCCCTCCGGCGGCGGCGGCCTGCGTTTCGGTATAAAAGTCGCCGCGCTCGTCGTAGCCGGGGGTGCGGCAATGGAAATGGATATCGATGGCACCGGGCAACACCAGCAGGCCGCTTGCGTCGATTGTTTCGGCGGCGGCGGGCAGCGTGCCGGGTGCGCCGATCAGGGCGATGGTGCCGGTGCGAATAGCAATATCAGCACTATAGCTATGTCCATCGCTGACGATGCGCCCACCAGTAATATTCAGATCCATAGATGCCTCGGTCATAGCCTCGCTTAATAGATTGGGATGGTCATAGTTGCAGTGTGTAGTATTGTATAGTGCGTCGGTTTATTAGTCAAATTGTTAACTGAAATAATCAAGAATACCCAGATGGCTGTTGTATTTACGCGATCTGGGCGCTCATCTGCGCCGAGGCGACCCGCAGCAGTTCGACCAGGGCGGGCACGTGGCTATCGCCGATGCGGGCCAGTGGCCCTGCGACGCTCAGCCCTGCCAGCAAGTGCCCATCCTGATTGAAGACAGGCACGGCGATTGCACGTGCGCCTGCATCAACTTCGCTCTGTGAGTCGGCGTAGGACTGCACACGGATAATCTGTAATCCGTGCCGGAGTGCTTCCGGGTCCACAGGTTCGCCCGATGCAAACCATTCGTTGTCGATGTGGGCCAGTACATCGGCTGCCGTCTGAGGGTCGGTATAGGCCAGCAACACCCGCGCCGATGCGCCCGCCCAGAGCGGCATCACGCGCCCACGTTGGAACGACAACCGCACCGCCTGCGGGCTTTCGACACTCTCAATGCAGACCGCCTTATCACCGATGATCTGAGTGAGCACGGTTGTCTCACCCGTGCATGTGGTCAGGTGTTGCATAATCGGCAGGGCAACCGGGCCGAGGCTGCCGCTCATCTGCTGGCGCACCACTTGTGCGAGCAGGTACATGCTTGGCCCAAGCCGATAACGCGCATTGCCCGCTGCCTCAACAAAATGACGCTTTTCGAGCGTTTGCAGCAGGCGATAGACCGTGCTGATCGGCAGGCCAGTCGAGGTGCTCAGTTCGGCAGCACTGCGCAGCGGGTCTGCTTCGCTAAAGGCTTGCAGAATATCAAGGCCACGCTCAAGCGTTTGTAGCACGCGCCCTCCCGGTAGGTGTGCTCTCTCACAGAATGAGAATACATTCTCATTATATGGTATAGACACTTGTTTGACTACTAGTGAGTCTATACGAATGTAACGCATTACCATTGTGATAGAGCTGGGTACGGATCTTGCATTTTCTGGCATCACCTCCCAAACACGCGCAATGTGCCCTGCCAAATATGGCATAAGGGGGTAAAATACTGTACAAACTATCAACATTCAACTATTCCGTTGAACCTGAGGGGAGACTGTTCATTCAATGCAACTTTATTTAACACCTCGCACATGGGCGGCCCTGTTTGGTCTGGGGGTTGCTATCTATGCTGCGATTAGCATGTTGCCCCTGATTATCAATATAGTGCTGCTCCTGGTTTTTACCGGGTTGCTGGCCCTGCTGATTTATCCGCTGGCCAAACGCCTCGAACTGTGGGGCATCCAGCGTGGACAGACGGTGGTGGGTGTGCTGGCGCTGGTGGTGCTGGTGTTTGGCGTGCTGGTGTTACAGATCCTACCACTGCTCACCAATAGTATGGGATCGCTGGCAACCAGCATCAGCGAACTGAACCCCAATCTGTGGGCATTTCTCCCTGTTCTGCTTGATACCAATAGCCAGAGTGATGATATTACCCAGATCTTCGCGTTTATTTCCAGCGGCTTACAGCAATTTGTCAGCTCAACCGGCAGCCTGATCGGGCAGGTCGGCGTGATCTTTTTTGCACTGTTTGTATCGGTGGTGCTGGTGTATACGTTGGTGAGCAAGCCGCAAGTCAACCGGGTATTGCTGCATCTGTTGATACCAGAACGTTACCATCAGCGGGTCACCGAGTTGACTATCCGCGTGAGCGATGGATTGGCACGCTGGTTTATCGCCCAACTCAGCATCAGCCTCTATTACATTATTGCGTATACGATTGTTAACACAACGCTAGGCGTACCCTATGGCTTCTCTATCGCCATCATCGCGGGCCTGCTGGAGTTTATTCCTTACCTCGGCGGTATCGTCGGGTTGGTACTGTCGGTGCTGTCGGCGGCTTCGGTCGGTACATCTACTGTCATTTGGATTAGTGTGACAAATACGATTATTGGGATTATTGCAGTTTACATGGTCTCACCTTATTTTTATTCGCGTGCGATCAATATTCCCGTTGGTGCTATCCTACTAGGCCTCTTTGTGGGTGGGCAGATCGGTGGCATCCTGACGGCCCTCCTCACGATTCCACTTGTTACCGTGCTGGTTATTCTGGTACGCGAACTGCGCCCGATGCCCGAACTGGATGAGCCTCCCCAGGAACCTGTCCGCGCCGAACCGCTTCCAGTTGCGGATCCCACTCCTGCACAGCAGAAATAACACGCCCCTGTATCATCTGTGCTGGCGCACACCTGGCACGATTCTTGCGTAGAAAAGCATTTGGAGGTAGCGACGCACACAAGGGTGTGTCTTCGTTGGGCAGGCTGTTTTGCATATGAAAAAGTCTGGTATAATCAGGCCGCAACAGTTTGTACAGGTTTTTGACAACGAAGACACACCCCTCAACCAGACGAGCACACTGGTTGCCGTGTCTTCGAGCATACACATGGAGAGAGGAGGTGAGTGCCCCAGCAGTTGCACGGGCGGGCAGTGCTTTGCCGCAATGCGCCCCGTCGATCCAGTGCTCCCCTGAATCTGATTGCACAGTATCTTTAAGAAGGAGAAAATCCGTATGCTCATCCACCGATGGATGCGTGTGGCAATGTTTGTGCCACTTCTGGCGCTTGTACTCAGTTCGCTGCCGTTCCAGCATCCGGCTGTGCTGGCAGGGCATGAATCAAGCAATGTCCTCCTACCTGAGTCTGAGTCGATAGCACTTGCTCAAGAAGAACCTGCAATAACCTTCAGTGCCGATTTGCCCGACCGTGAGATGGTCGTTCCGGCATTGCAAAACCCGAACCAAGATGAAGTCTTCTATTTTGTCCTCCCCGACCGCTTCAACGATGCCGACCCCACCAATAATGTTGGTGATGACCCTGGCGGCACCACCGAAGCCGATATTCTCCGCCACGGCTATTATCCGCAGGACAAAGGCTATTATCACGGCGGCGATATGCAGGGTATTACCGAGCGGCTCGATTACCTGCAAGAGCTTGGCATTACCGCGATCTGGATGGCTCCCGTATTGAAGAACCGCCCCGTGCAAGGCCCGCCCGATATCACCAACCCGGCAACGTCGGCAGGCTACCACGGCTACTGGACGATTGATTACACCAGCATCGACCCGCACTTCGGCAGCAATGCCGATCTGCAAACGTTGATCGATGAGGCCCACGCCCGTGGAATGAAGGTGTTCTTTGATATCATCACCAACCATACTGCCGATGTTATTCAGTATGAGCCGAATTCATCGGAGTATCGCAGCAAAGAAGAATTTCCATATCGGGATGCAGAAGGCAACCCCTTCAACGACCGCAACTTTGTCAATCAGGTCTTCCCAGATATGGACCCGGCGATCAGCTTCCCGTATCGTCCGGTATTCGCCACCCCCGAAGATGCTACCGTCAAGAAGCCCGACTGGTTGAACAATCCAGAGTTGTATCACAATCGCGGTAACACCGACTTTGTCGGCGAAGATGAGGACTCGGTGTATGGCGATTTCTTTGGTCTGGATGACCTCTTCACCGAGCGGCCCGAAGTGGTCGAGGGCATGAAGGATATCTTCAAGACCTGGATTCGCGACTATCGCATCGATGGCTTCCGTATCGATACGGTGAAGCACGTCAATATTGAGTTCTGGCAGGACTTCATTCCTGAGATCGAGCAGTATGCTCACGAAGGTGTAGCCGAGGATGGCGTGGAGCCAATCCCCGAATTCTTTATGTTTGCCGAGGCCTACATCGAAGAGGATGTGCCTTACCTGAGCTACTTCACCACCGAAGGCACGCTGCCGTCAGCACTCGATTTTCCCTTCCAGACTGCAATCCGCAACTACGTTTCACGGGGCCAGACCTCGGAAGGGCTGCGGAACTTCTTCGCCCGCGATGACCTGTACACCGACTTTAACAGCAACGTCTACCGATTGCCCACCTTCACGGGCAACCACGATATGGGGCGCTTCGGCTACTTCCTGACCCAGGACGACCCGGACGCTACCAATGACGAACTGCTGGCCCGCACCCGGCTCGCCCACGGGATGCTGTATTTTGCGCGTGGTATGCCCGTGATCTATTATGGTGATGAGCAGGGCTTTATTGGTGATGGCAACGATAAGGATGCCCGCGAGACGATGTTCGGCACCGTGACCGAGTCGTACCTGGATAACGAGTTCATTGGCTCCGATATTTCGCCCGCTGAAGACAAGTTTATCCAGACGCACCCGATCTATGAGGCATTGCAGCAGTTCGGGCAGGTCTATCAGCAGCACCGCACTCTGCGTTATGGTGCCCAGATCCACCGCTACAGCAGCGAGGCCGATGGTGGCGATATATATGCCTTCTCGCGCATCGACCGCAACGAGCAGGTAGAGTATGTCATTGCCTTTAACAATGCGGCTGCAACAAAGACCGCAACCTTTGACACGTTCTTTAACCCGGATGTGTACGCGGGTGTCAGCACGTTCGAGGCGGTCTATCCAGCAGATAACCCGGATATTACTACCAATATCACGGGTGAACTTACCCTCTCGGTGCCGCCCGTCGATGTTGTGATTTACCGTTCGGTCAGTGCGCTTGGCGCACGCGACAGCGCCCCCAACATCACCATCACCGCGCCCCTGTCGGGTACCGAGGTGTTTGGCCCGGTCTTCGGTGATCGGGTGGAGGTGGCGGCAGAGCTTGACCAGGACAGCTTTGCAGAGGTTACCTTCCTGGTCAAGATTGGTGATGCCAACGAGTATACCTATGTTGGCACCGACAACAATGCGCCCTACCGGGTGTACTACGATGTGACTAACATCGCTGTTGGTACCGCATTGACATTCAAGGCGATTGTCAACGACCTGAACCTGGATGTGTATGGCGGCTTCAACGTCGACTCAGATACAACTGTGGTCAACGTCGTAGAGAAGCCCGCCGAGCCAGTGCCGCCCTGTGTATCAGTGGATTATGCCATCATTCATTACAACCGCCCGGATGGTGATTATGACGGGTGGGGCGTGTATCTGTTTGGCCCTGGCGTGGACGAAAGCGAACTGACCACATGGCCGGAAACACGGCCCTTTGCTGGTGAAGATGCCTTCGGGCGCTTCGCGTTTGTCAAGGTGAAGGATGCCAACCAGCAGATTGGCTTCATCATCCAGAACAACGGTGTGAAGGATACCGAACCCGACCGTTTCTTTGTGCCCGCCCAGAATCCACAGATCTGGATCAAGCAGGGTGACGAGACGATCTACACCTCGCAGGCAGCAGCGCAGGGCTATGCCACGGCCCACTACAACCGACCCGGCGGCGACTATGACGGGTGGGGGCTGTATCTGTTTGGCGAAGGGGTTGCCGAGAGCGAACTGACGACGTGGCCGGAAAACCGCCCCTTCACGGGGAGCGATGACTTTGGGGTGACTAGTCAGATCGAACTGGCGAATCCAGAGGCGCAGGTGGGCTTTATTGTGCAGAACAACGGCACCAAAGACACCGACCCTGACCGCTTCTTTACGCCTGCTCAAACACCATCGATTTGGCTGAAGCAGGGCGATGGCGCAACCTACACCTCGGAGGCGGCGGCTGAGAATATGGCCGTTATCCACTACCGCCGCCCGGACGGTGATTATGGCGACTATACCAGCGACGACTTTACTGACTTCTGGGGCCTGCACGTCTGGACAGGTGCGGCCAACCCGACCGACTGGCCTGCCCCGATCAAGCCGGCGGGTACCGATGCGTTTGGTGTATACTTTGAAGTAGCGCTGGTTGAAGGTGCCACCGAACTGGCCTACATTCTTCACCGTGGCGACGAAAAAGACCAGCCTGCCGATCAATTCCTCGACCTCGGCACCTACGGGCATGAAGTGTGGGTGTTGCAGGGCGTTGAAGATTACATTCTGCCCATCGTAGGAGGTGGCTGCGGCGTGGTTGCACCAGAAGCCCGCAATGCATACTGGGAAGATAAAGATACCATTGTCTGGGAGGGTATCGAGGCGAACGAAGATAATGTCTATCGTCTGTACTACTCCCCCGATGGTGGGATGACCATTGATGAGGAGTTCGGGAGTGTTGAGGGCGGCGAGTTCAAGGAGCTTGCACTGGTACAGCCGCCGCAACTAAGCCAGGACGCAACCGGGCCTGCTCGCTTCGATGTGCTCAATACGACTGATGTAGAACTGCGCACTATCCTGCAAAGCCAGACCATCGTAACAGAGAACGACACCGAAGGCCGCCTGATCAACGCAACGGGTGTGCTGGCAGCGGGTGCGCTCGATGACCTGTACAGCGCCGCCGTTGATGAGCCGCTCGGTGTGGTTTACGATGGCACGGTGCCGACGCTGCGGCTATGGGCACCGACCGCGCAATCGGTCAGCCTGCAACGGTTTGCCGATAGTACAACGGCTGTCAGCACAACGGTGCCGATGACCTTCGATGCAACAACCGGCATCTGGAGTGCCGAGGGTAGCGCCGACTGGACAGGACAGTACTACCTATACAGCGTTGCGGTGTATGTGCCATCGCTGGATGAGGTGGTAACCAATCTGGTGACTGACCCGTACTCGTTCAGCCTATCGACCAACAGCCAGCGTAGCCAGATTGTTGACCTAAATGCCAGCAACCTGAAGCCGTCCAACTGGGACGACCTCGACAAGCCCGCGTTGCGCGATTTTGCCGATGTGGTGCTGTACGAGTTGCATGTGCGTGACTTCAGCGTCAGCGATCCATCGGTGCCTGAGGAGCAGCGCGGCACATTTGCAGCCTTCACCAACCCGAATACCAACGGCATGCAACACCTGATCAATCTGGCCGAGGCGGGCCTGTCGCACGTGCACCTGCTACCGGTCTTTGATATCGCCACTGTCAACGAAGACAAGAGCGCATGGCAGCAGCCTGATCTGGCAGCACTGGAAGCTGCCGCGCCTGACTCGGAAATACAGCAGGCGCTGGTCGCGGCGGTACAGGAAGAAGACCCCTTTAACTGGGGCTACGACCCGTACCACTACACCGTACCCGAAGGGAGCTACTCAACCAATCCCGACGGCACAACGCGCATTGTGGAGTTCCGCGAAATGGTGCAGTCGCTCAACACCAACGGCCTGCGCGTAGTGATGGATGTGGTTTACAACCATACCAATGCCAGCGGACAGAATGAGCGCTCGGTGCTCGATAAGATTGTGCCAGAGTATTACCATCGGCTGAACGACGACGGCACCGTGCAGCAGGCGAGTTGCTGCCCCGATACTGCCACCGAACACGCCATGATGGAGAAGCTGATGATCGACTCGCTGCGGGTCTGGGCCACGCAGTACAAAGTTGATGGCTTCCGTTTCGACCTGATGGGCTTCCACACGGTCGAGAACATGGTCAATGTGCGGCAGATGCTCGACAGCCTGACGCTGACCGAGGATGGCGTAGACGGCGCGAAGATCTTTGTGTATGGCGAAGGCTGGGACTTCGGCGGCCTGTCGAACAATCCCGACTACACCAACGCTACACAGGTCAACCTGGGCAACACCGCTATCGAGATCGGGACGTTTAACGACCGTCTGCGCGATGCGGCACGCGGCGGTAGTCCGGTGGATGGGCCGAGCATTCAGGATCAGGGCTTTGTCACGGGTCTGGTCTACGATGCCAACGGTGTAACGCGTGGTACCGAGCAGGAACAGGCCGAGCGGCTCTTGCTCTTCCAGGATCAGATCCGGGTGGGTCTGACGGGCAACCTGCGCGACTACACGCTGACTAACCGCAACGGCGACGTGGTGCGGGGTGCTGAGATTCCGTATGGCGGCAGTCCAACGGGCTATACCACCGACCCACAGCAGGCGATTACGTATGTTGAGGCCCACGACAACGAAACACTGTTTGATGTGATTCAGTTGAAGGCTGCCGCAACTGCCACGCTTGTCCGAGCGCGTGCGGATGCAGAACATGGGCAACAGCCTGGTGCTGCTTGGGCAGGGTGTGCCGTTCATCCACGCGGGCCAGGAACTGCTGCGCTCGAAGGACATGGACCGCGATAGCTTCAACTCCGGTGACTGGTTCAATCGGCTGGACTTCACCTACCAGCGCAACAACTGGGGCATTGGTCTGCCGATTGCCGACAAGAATGAAGGCAACTGGGATATCATGCGCCCGCTGCTGGCAAACCCGGCCCTGCGCCCCGGTAACACTGAAATTCTCCAGGCATTGAACCACTTCACCGAAACGCTGCGGATACGGTCGAGTTCGCCGCTCTTCCGGTTGGGCACTGCCGAAGCAATCACTCAGAGCGTGCGCTTCTCTAACACTGGCCCCGAACAGCTACCGGGCCTGATTGTGATGAACATTTCCAATACGGTTGGTGCGGCGCTCGACCCGAACTATGCCCAGATCGTGGTGCTCTTTAATGCCAACGACGAGGAGCAGACGTTCACCGAGGCGGGCCTTGCTGGAACAGCGCTATCGCTGCACCCGATCCAGCAAAATGCAAGCGACCCGGTGGTGCGCCAGTCCAGCTTCGATACCGATACTGGCGCGTTCACCATTCCGGCCCGTACAACAGCGGTGTTTGTGCAGCGCACCAGCACCCCTTCGCAGATCGGGAATCTGGTTTATCTGCCGCGTGTGGTGCGGTAGGAACCTGTTCGTTTGTTGGTAACTCAGATGGGCGTGGTGGAACACTCCACCACGCCCGTTTGTATCAGTGCTGTTGGGAAAAAGTTGTCTGGCCGGCGCTCAACGGCAAAATCGGTTCAATTCACGTTGATGCACACTACTGATGCCATTTGCGCCAGTTATTGTGTGGAGGAACATTTCTACAACCAACGGGTCGAAGTGCTTCCCGGACTGACTGCGGATGTGATCTTGCACAATGTGAGCGGGGAGCGCTTTTCGATAAGGGCGGTCATTGGTCATCGCGTCCCACACATCTACAACCGCAAAGATGCGTGCAGGCAGCGGAATGTCATCACCACATAGTTTATAGGGGTAGCCGGTGCCATCCCATTTTTCGTGGTGATAATGCGGGATATCGAGGGCGGGTCGCAGAAAGTCGATAGGTTGCAACCACTGATATGCATAGACCGGATGCATTTGCATAACGGTGCGCTCTTCGGGAGTGAGCGGCCCCGCCTTCAGGAGAATAGAGTCGGAGATGGCGAGTTTACCAATATCGTGCAGCAGGGCACCGCGCCGAATGTGAGCGATCTCGTTTTCGTTCAGGCCAAACATCCGCGAGAGTTGCATGGTCAGGGTAGTGACGCGGCGGCTGTGGCCTTCGGTTTCTTTGTCGCGCAGGTCGAGCGCATGCGCCCATCCTTCAATGGTGGAGTCGTAGGCGTGTTCAAGTTCGAACAACAGTTTGCGGGCCTGCTGTTCGGCGCGCTGCCGTTCTTCCATAAGCAGGCGGTAGCGGTTGGTGCGGGTAATCATGCGCACACGGGTGCGTAATTCGAGCCGATCAATCGGCTTGCCCATAAAACGTCGGCCCCCACCTCAATACTGCGGAGCCGCGAGGGACGGTCGTAGGCTGCTGTAATAATCACAATCGGTACAGCGGCAGTGCGTGGGTCGCTGCGAAGCTGACGGCACACCTCGAAGCCATCCATACCAGGCATCATTACATCTAGCAGCACCAGGTCGGGCAGGTGCGCAATAGCCTGAGCAACTGCTTCGGCCCCATCCGCAGCGTAGAATAATTGATACCCTTCGGCGATGAGCAACTCGGCGATAAGCGCTCGGCCAAAATCTTCATCATCTGCAATCAATATTTTGCTTGCTTCATTCATAATTGCCTCTTATTTCAATATGCTGTCAGATAGCGGGCAATCATCTGACGAAGATCGATGCTGTCGTTTTAATATCACCCGGCTCATTTGCACCCGCTTACGTACAGCGCTTCCGGTTGCTACCGTCAGCGGAACCGTCGGCGCAATAATTGGTGGGCCAGATTAACAAACATTTCTCAGTATCGAAATGTGTTATTGCTTATAAACGATAGCTGCTGATGTGATTGGAATAGGTATGCTGGTAATTTTCATAGGCATTGTCTGAAGCAGGCTATCGGTGTATTATCGATCCTCTTTCATTTCCTGCAATTCTCATGCCACGCTTGCCAATGATAGTGGGCATCCTATGCTCGGCGGACAGTGTTCTACCCACCGTGTTTTATCATCGGGTCTGAAATGGGAGTATGGTTGATAGATGACACCAAATATATAAGCATTGCTTTGTGTACCTATACGTTAGATCGCTTGTAGTAGTTTACCCCCTGATCGGTATATATGGCAATACGCAATTTGCCTTTGCATCTCTTCTGCATAACCAAATGCCTGCTTCAGGTTGTAATACGTTGGGGAATGGCGTGTTGAGAGGCAGATGCAGCAGTGCATCATGCTGATCTGCTTCCGGAGGTTGCTGCGGGGCTTCCGGCCCGCGCAGGTGGGCGTTGTTTGGCTGTATGATTTATGGGTAGACGTACCAGTCGCAGGCTTACTGGTGGCTAGAAGACAGGTTCTGTTATGCGCGCCCCTCCAGGTACTTCTGAAATAAAGCATTAAGATCTTCAAGATCAGGTGTCTCATCTACAACCTTTGCAATTGGCACACTGAGCGTTACCAGCACCCCTGGCCCCGGCTCACGATTGGCGATCTGGAAGCCACCGCCTGCACTCCAGAGCAGGCTCGTAATGGTTGGCAAGCCAAGGCCCATTCCTGGCACTTCGCCAGTCAAGCTCTTTTCACCTTGATAATACAGCATGGTGGCGTGCTCAAGCTGGCTCAATGAAAGCCGCTTACCATCGTCGCCCACTTGAATGGTGACACTATTATTAGCACTGTGCTGCACGGTAATGGTAATGTGGGGCATCTGCTGAGGGTGGAACTTGCGCGCATTTTGCAGTAGCTCGTGCACAATGACCTCAACCGTGTATCCAGTCAGGCTCACCGTGACATCAACCAGTTCGATGGGGAGCTGTACCCGGGGTTGTTCGATATACAGATTGCGTGCTACATCTGCTACTAGCGCGGGCAATTCGCCAAGCCGGAAGGTGCGGCCCTGTTGGGGCAGGCTGGTGCGGTTGAGGTAACTCAGCACATTTTGCACATCCTGATGCAATCGGTTGGCGCTTTCAAGCGCAACGTGCAGCATTTCTGATACCGCCGGGTCGGATACGTTACCGAGGGTATATTGCATCACTTCCAGGCTGCCCAGCACCCCGACCAGTGGCGTTCGCAGCTTGTGCGTAATCATCGCGTGGAAGCCAAGAATGTCCTGCTGCATGTTCATCACCTCGCTGACATCGTGCAGGTGTACCAGATAATCACCGGTCGCCATCAGGGGGAGGGTTTGCACCTGGAGCCACTGCGCACGGCTGACGGTGGTTTCGGGCAGCACCAGCAAGCGGTTCATAGCGTCGGTGGTGGGGGTAGGCCATGTTGTCCATGCGTCGCGTGGTTCCTGACTATATCGTTTGGCAACCAGCACATTGAAGGGGGTATGATACAGACGTGGATCGCCCTTCTCCAACCCCAGATATTTACAGGCCAGCGCATTGGCATAGGTAATGGTGTCATCGGCGGTAAGCACCAGATAGCCCGCCTCGGCGTGTTCGGCCATCCAGGTAAACTTGCTACGCTCTTCAATTAACTGGCGATAGCGGTTCAGGCGGGCAATGTTGCGTACCCGTACCCGCAACTCGGTCAGGTCGATAGGCTTGGAAAGGAAATCATCAGCCCCCGCTTCCAGTCCCCGAATGCGCGACTCCCGGTCGCTCAGGGCGGTGATGAGAATGATTGGTATTTCCGTCAGGTGGGGCATCGACCGGATGCGCTGACAGACTTCGAAGCCGTCCATATCGGGCATCATCACATCCAGCAGGATCAGGTCGGGCGTGGTGTGGTGGAGGTACTGCAACGCATCCAGGCCGCCGCTGCGGGTTTGGCAGTCATAACCAGCGGCGGTCAGGATATCGGTCAGAAACTCGCGGCCTATTGGATCGTCATCCACGATCAGTATTGATGCTGTGCTCGGCGTATCCATATGCTAGAGAACATTCTATATTTATCGAAATTATTGATATCAGCATACTGAGTATAAAAAACAGGGTACTGCTGCCGTCTGCCGCTAGATGTATATTTTATACGCCATATGGCATATTCCTATAATGATTGACTACGCCTGAAGTAAACCGAGTTCTAGCGCACGGACGGCAGCCTGGGTGCGGTCGGAAACGCCGAGTTTGGCAATAATATGCTGTACGTGTACCTTGACGGTCAGGGCGCTGATGGTAAGGCGTTCTGCTATTTCACGGTTAGTCATGCCCTGCGCCAGCAACTTGACCACCTCACTCTCGCGGGGGGTCAGCGTCTCAACGGGTGGCGCTTCGGGGGGCGAGGCGGTGGTTGCCATCTGTACCAGCAGGCGGCGGGTCAGTTCGGTATTTAAAAAGGACTCACCCCGCAATACATGGCGAATGGCGGTAATCATTTCGCGCTGGTCGGTATCTTTTAGCAAATACCCCGAAGCACCGGCCCGCATCGCTGCAATCAGATAATCTGGGTTTTCGTGCATAGTGACAATGAGAATGCTGGTGCGGGGACTCACGCGCTTGATGGCGTGGGTCGCCTGGAGTCCGTCCATTTCGGGCATACGAATATCAAGCAGTGCAAGGTCGGGCTTCAGGTCGCGGCATTGCTCAAGTGCTTCGCGTCCATTGGTCGCCTCGCCAACCAGTTCAATATCGGGTTCGTTAGCCAGGATCATGCGCAAACCAGCGCGGGTCAGTTCGTGGTCATCAGCAATCAGAATACGGATGCGGTGGGTGCTCGATGCAGGGCGGACGGGTGGCTTGCTCTCGTGCGAGACAGGCGCAGTAGCAACACCGAGCGACGGTGGAAGCGGAGCCTCGGCAACAATGCGGGTACCCTGTCCTGGCTGGCTGCCAATCTCGAATGTGCCATTCAGCAAATACATCCGCTCCTGCATTCCCATCAGGCCAATCTGTTCGCCGCCCATGCTGCCGGCAAACGAGGCCGTATCAAAGCCGCTGCCCCAGTCCTGCACTTCCAGCCGCACATGCCGATCATCGTAGCGCAACAGCACACGCGCACGCTGTGTCCGGGCGTGTTTGCGGATGTTGGTCAGGGCTTCCTGGGCCACGCGATAAAAGGCAGTCTCGATATGGGCGGGTAGCTTTTGCAGGCGGGTAGCTTCTTCGTACATCACATCCCACCCCTCCGAACGCAGGCGCTCCACCTCCAGCCGCAGCGCACTCGCCAGCCCGAAGTCATCAAGCACGGTGGGCCGCAGTCCGGCGATAACTTCACGCGCCTCTTTGACAACACGCTGCGCCAGTTCGAGCATGGTGGCAAGCTGTTGTTTCGCGGTCAGGCTATCGGGCGTATACTGATGCGCGAACGTTTGCAGGTGCTGGTAGGCACTGGCGGCTACCTGCGCCAGACCGTCGTGCAGTTCGTAAGCGATACGACGGTGTTCTTCTTCCTGGGCCATCATCAGCCGCGCCACCAGTTCTTGCAGACGCTGCTCACGGTCTGCCAAGTGGTGCATCAGGCGCTGTCGCTCGGTGATGTCTCGAACAAGCATCTGCACCGACGGCTTGCCATCCCAGAGCACCTGTCCAGCACTCACCTCGACGGGAACCTGGGAGCCATTCGAGCGCTTCAGGATGGTATCAAGGCGCGTATCGGTTGCGTTGAGTAACCCCGGCAGCACTTCAACAGACGGCTCAATCTGTTCGAGCAGCATAACATCAATTACATTCCGACCGATCAGCATCGACTCGCTCTCCAGTTGGAGCATTCGTGCGATAGTCGCATTGGCAAGCTGGATTGTGCCATTTGCATCAATGATGAGCACACCATCGGGCGAGATTTCGATCAGTTGCTGGTAGCGATTGCGTTCATCAAGCAGCAGGCGGTAGCGATTGAGGCGGGTAACGGTGCGGACACGCACCTGGAGTTCAAGCCGATCAACAGGCTTGGAGATAAAATCGTCGGCCCCGACTTCCATTCCGCGCAGGCGCGACGTGCGGTCATCCAAGGCAGTGATCATAATAATGGGAACCGAGGCAGTCGCGGACGTGGCGCGCAGGCGCTGGCAGACGTCAAAGCCGTTCATTCCCGGCATCATCACATCCAGCAAAATCAGGTCGGGAGTGTGCGCGTGGGCCTGTTCTAGAGCTTCGTAGCCGTTGGCAGCATACAGGAGCCGGTACCCATAGGGCTGAAGCAAATCGCCCAAGATCTCGCGGCCCACCTCCTCATCGTCAACTATCAGGATGGTACTTGAAGACAAGGTTTTGTCCTTAATATCTGTCCGAGTACAGCATTGTAATAAGACGGCAGATCTCATATACAAGTGTTACATATATATTCGTGCAACGTCAAGTACACCAATAGTCGTGTCAATCTATGGGTACCTGACTGCGAGCAAGGTTGTCATATATATCTGCTTGATGATAAGGATACCCCTTCGCGTGCCAACGAAGGGGCCACAGGGGGGGGATTTGGGCATTTGCTTATGCATTCAGTATATTTACTGGTGCATTGCACAAATCTAGCATACCTGATAGATCTGGAACATGTCTATATGCCAGATGGCGTATTATAGGTCTGTCATATGGAATATTATGTATCGAACTAACGCTGTCCGGTGCGATGTAAATGCACGCCCCCCTTCCCATGCGCGGAAGAGGGGCCGTGTGTAGCAGTCGGGTGTGCTGGAACCTGTCTATTTTATGGCAGCGTGAGTTGCTGCCCTGGTATGATCAGGTTGGCGTTTGTGCCAATCGTGCCGGTATTGGCATTGTACACATCGGGCCAACGGGTGGCATCGCCATACAAGCGGGCCGCAATACTCCAGAGTGTATCGCCCTGCTGCACGATATACGTTTGTGGATTGGCAGTCATGCCGCGTCCAGTCTGCGGTGCCTGACGGGTGGGGTTAGATGGAATGGCGAGTTGCTGCCCTGGCAGGATCAGGCTGGGGTTACTGCCGATCACCGCCGTATTGTTATTGTAAATAGCGGCCCATAGCAGCGGATCGCTGTAGATACGCTGGCAATTGCCCACAGCGAATCGCCACGCTGCACCACATAGGTACCCGGTGGGGTCTGCTGGTCCAGGGGCGGCAGTGCAAGCTCCATGCCTTCGGGCAGGGCGATGTATTGAATGGCATGCGGGCGCGGTACCGCGCTGGTGGCGGCTAGCGACCGCCGGACTACGGGTGCTGCAACGGGAGCCGCTGAAGTACGGTGCATCAAGCGGGGCTGTCCTGCTGCAACGGCGACATCAACCGTGCCAGTTGCATCGGCAGCGCTGGTGGTCGGAGTGCCTGCCAGCGGAGCGAAGGCCAGCGCCAGGCCCAGCACAATGCCCGCACTCATCGCCCAGCGTGATAGATGGAGCACGGTCGCCGCAGGGCGGGCCATTGGTGCAACGGACGACGGTACTGTGCTGATCGGCAACGGTTGTGTTAACAGCAGCGTGAGGAACTCGTGCTGCTCGGCGCTGATGATATCGGTGCGACACGATGGACAGGCCGACAGATGAACCCGCAGCGCAGTACGCAGGGGGTGGGTGGTCTGGGACGCGATACCCAGCGAATGCAACCGACGTGCAATGTGGCAATGCATACGGAACCTCTACCTTTCTGTTGGCACGATACATACACTCCCGTGTACGAGAGAGAAAACAGGCACTAGAGTTGGTACGGTTATAGAGGCAGAGTTCTATTACTTTAATTATAGAACGTTTATGGGCTACTTGTTTTGTCAGGTTTCCGGGAATATCAGTTGCACCGTTTCGCCCGCCAGCAGGCCCCGTGCAGCCTGACATACCTTCAGCACATAAGGATTGGGGGTCGGGATGAAATCGGCGACCGTGACCGGGTACTCTTCTGGTTCGGACGTGCCAGCAAATAACATCTGCCCGCTGATCTGGGTGCGGCGGCCTGCAAACAGGTCGATCAGATCATCTAGCAGCAGATCGGCAAGTCCCGCCACCTCAACCGGATCGATGGTATACGCCGTGAGAGGCGCATCTTTGATCAGCAGGTACACATCCTGGAACTCACGGTGGTAAATGCCTTCCGAGTCATCGATCCATGTACGCTGCCCGATAAAATGCAGATTAAGTTCGGTGGCGCGGATACCAAGCTCCTCCCACAGTTCGCGTAGGCCACCCTCGCTACCTTCGCCAGCCTGAAGATGTCCGGCAGCAGTGACATCGAGCTTATCGGGGTAAACATCTTTGCGGGATGCCCGGCGCTGCACCAGCATATGGTCGCGGCCTGTCGCATCCCGATAGACAAGCCAGCAGTGAAAGGTGCGGTGCCAGTCGCCACGTGCATGCACATCACGCTTGGGCCGCGCAATGCCCAACGGTTGCCCATCGGCTGAGTAAACATCTAATAACTCATCAGTTGACATAGTCTTTCTCTCACTTTCGTCATCTGGTGGTACCATAAGACTGATCCGGCAGACTCAACGCAGAGCGCCCTCTCTTGCTTCAGCACCCAGCAAGATGAGGGCCAGAGTGCGCCGAGTATGCAAAGGTTCGTTGAAGATAACAAATCTTCACTATTTAGACAAGTTGGTTATCACTTTGAGATCACAAACTGCGATTTGTAATAAAATCCACCGTTCTGCTACCGTATTTTGTAAGCTGAAAGGCCAGAATAGTGCATATTCCGTGCAAAATACCCCCTTCTAACCTGTTGCGAAGGGTAGTATGTGAGAGATTGCACAAAGATAGCCCACTGTACACAATAGACAACTTTTTCGAGATAAGCTATAATTTAGTGAGCAAAGCAGCGTAACATGCCAGGGAACATTCTTCTGACTAAATATCTCATTGTCTAGAATAGATTCTTTGTGATTTCATTTGATAGTTCAATAGTTTTGATGCATATGATGCTATGACTTGCAACCTGTGGTTAATTACACGCAGGCGGACGTGTCTCAATATCGGTATGTCAGCCTGAAGGATTGTTATGGAAGACAATAGACTACCCGTATCCACATTGTCTCAAGCTGCCGTAATCGCTTTGGATATCCTAGTATAGCTAAGAAAGGCTAGAAGAAGGAGACTGGAATGACTGGAGTAATGACGCTCTACCGCACCTCGATTGGGAAGAAAGTCGTGATGGCGGTAACTGGATTGATCCTGCTGGGCTTTGTGGTAGTCCATATGATTGGCAACCTCAAAGTCTTTGCTGGTGCAGCAGCCCTCAATGAGTATGCCTACCACCTGCGCCTGCTGGGTGAGCCAATCTTCGGCTACGAGCAATTCCTCTGGATCGCCCGTGTCGTGCTGCTAGGGGCTGTGGTGATGCACATCGTGTCGGCGGCGCAACTCACGATACAGAACCGCAACAGCCGCTCAACCTCCTACGACCAGAGCAAGGGCATTCAGCCCGCCTATCGTTATGCTTCGTACACGATGCGCTGGGGTGGTATTGTCATTCTGCTGTTTATCATCTTCCACCTGCTGCACTTCACCTTCGGCTTCGTTGGGTACGGTTCCGGTGGGTTCCTCCACCCCGAAGGTGCTGGCTACAACACAACCTTCTATGTGTACGACAACTTTATCAATGGCTTTCGGGTGCCGATTGTCTCAATCTTCTATATGATTGCGATGGTTGCGCTGGCCCTGCACATCTATCACGGAACCTGGAGCATGTTCCAGACGCTCGGTCTCAATGGCTCGCGCACGGATGGAATGTGGCGTGGACTGGCAGCGGTGCTGGCGCTTGCTGTTGGCATTGGTAATATTTCGATGCCGCTCGCCGTATTGACTGGCATCATTGGATAAACCGACGAGGAGAGAGTGTACCGATGACTATCGAAACCCAACCAAAAACAGATGTCCGTCAGGTCGAGTATAAAGTTACGCTCGACTCGAAGACACCAAGTGGGCCGATTGAGGATCGATGGGACAAGCATAAATTCGAGATGAAGCTGGTCAACCCGGCCAACAAGCGCAAGTACACCATCATCGTGGTGGGCAGCGGTCTGGCGGGTGGCTCGGCTGCCGCCACGCTTGCCGAACTGGGCTACAACGTGCTGTGCTTCTGCTACCAGGATAGCCCGCGCCGTGCTCACAGCATCTCCGCACAGGGTGGTATCAACGCCGCCAAGAACTACCGCAACGATGGCGATAGTGTCTACCGGCTGTTCTACGACACCGTCAAGGGTGGCGACTTCCGCGCCCGCGAGCCGAATGTGTATCGGCTGGCACAAGTCAGCGTGAATATCATCGACCAGTGTGTGGCACAGGGTGTGCCCTTCGCGCGCGAGTATGGCGGTCTGCTTGATAACCGCTCGTTTGGTGGTGCCCAGGTATCGCGTACCTTCTATGCACGAGGGCAGACCGGGCAGCAGTTGCTACTGGGGGCCTATCAAGCCCTCGCGCGCCAGATTGCGGCGGGCAAGGTGAAGATGTTCAACCGCACCGAAATGCTTGACCTGATTGTGGTGAACGGCGTGGCGCGTGGCATTGTCACCCGCGATATGCAGACCGGCAAGATTGAAACCTATACCGCCGATGCGGTGGTGCTTGGTACGGGTGGCTACAGCAACGTGTTCTACCTTTCGACCAACGCGAAGGGCTGCAATACTACGGCAATCTGGCGGGCCTACAAGCGCGGTGCGTTCTTCGCCAACCCGTGCTATACCCAGATCCACCCGACCTGTATTCCAGTGTCGGGCGATCACCAGTCGAAGCTGACGCTGATGAGCGAGTCGCTCCGCAACGATGGGCGCATCTGGGTGCCCAAGAAGGTGGGCGACACCCGCGCCGCCAAAGATATTC
>JAAUSQ010000354.1 GCA_012033195.1 Chloroflexaceae bacterium | reverse complement strand
TTGCTACGGGCCGGGTCAAGCCCTGTTGCTGGCTCATCGAGCAGCAGCAGACCGGGCCGCGCCAGCAGTTCGAGCGCAATCGCCAGCCGTCGCCGCTGCCCGCCCGAAAGCTGCGCGACGGTGCGCTGGCGCTGCTCAACCAGTTCGACTTCTTTCAGCACGGCGCTGATGCGCTCGGCAACCTCGGCAGGCGCAAAGTCGGGCGGAAGCCGCAGCCGTGCCCCATAATGCAGCGTGCCCTCAACGGTCAGTTCTGGGTGCAGGCTCTCGGCTTGGGGCACATAACCGATGCTGCCCCGATAGGCCGCAATATCGGTGCTGTTATTGACCAGCACGCGCCCCGCCTGCGCGGGTGTAATGCCGCCGAGGGCGCGTAGCAAGGTCGATTTGCCGCTTCCGCTTGGCCCCACAATCGCTACAAGCTGTTCGGGCGCTATTGTCAGCGACACCCCATTCAGGCGTGGCGTGGTCGGGTTGCTCAGGCCAAGCGCATCCAGCCGCACCGCCGGAACCGTGGCCCTCTGCAAGAGGCCATCTTCCTGATATACAAGCTGATATCCAGCAATCTGGATCACATCGCCGGGGGCAAGGGCTGCCCGCCGCACCCGTTCGCCGCGCAGATAGGTGCCGTTGGTGCTGCCGAGATCTTCCAGCACCGGCCCGCTGGCAGTGCGGCGGAGCAGGGTATGGCGTGCCGATACCAGCGGGCTATCAAGCACAATATCGTTGGTCGGGTTGCGCCCGATAGTCAGCGCATCCTGAGCAGGGGCAAAGGCGGCCATCTGCACCGGACGCAGCGCCGGGTGGGTGTGGTCGTAGTAGTGCAGGGTGATAACGTTGCCCAGTTCATCGGCAATCCGCAGCACATCGCCATCTGCGAGCAGGTGCACGTCGATGCGCTGGCCGCGATAGAGCAACCCGTTGGGGGTGTGCTGGTCGTAGATCGTGTATCCGTGCGGGCCGAGGGTCAGTACCGCGTGCCGCCGCGATACCGTACGAAACGGCAGCACAATCTGGTTATCGGCGCTGCGCCCCAGCGTGACGGTAGGGGTGGTCAGCGGGTAGCTCAGGGTGATTGCACCACTGACAATTTGCAGCATGCGGGGAGCCGCCAGCCGCATCGTTTCATCGCTGGGGGGGGGTTGGTGTGGTGGCGGCAATCTCCAGCCGCGCCACAAACGGCCCCAGTTCGAACGCTTCGCCCGAATGCAGCAGCGCCGCGCCTGCCAGCGGTACGCCCCGTAGCCGCACGGGAGTGCGGTCGCTCAGGTTTTCAATCCACCACTGCCCCTCGCGTGCCACAGCCGCGCATGGTGCTGCGAGATATAGGGGCTGTGCAGCACAATGTCGCACGTGGTGGCCCGCCCCACCAGCAGCGGCCCGGTGCCCACCGGAAATGCAGCAAGTTGTTGCTGCCCCGAAAACAGCAGCAACCGGGACGCGCTCGGTTCGGTCGGGTCGGGCATAACAATCTCTCCGGTCTCACGAGGGGGCAAGGCTAGCAGCCTCCCAGATTTTCCAACGGTCTGCGGCGGCATCGTAGCGCAGCGTGAAGCGCCAATCCTGGGTGGTGCTGCCAGCCAGCGGTAGCTGTGGCGTGGCGGCGCGGGGCGGCTGTGTGGTCTGGCGATACCCGCTCACCTGCACAAAGATGGTAGCCGTCTGCCCGCTGTCGTCCCAGACTGGCCCCGCCACAACCCGCAGCGTGTCCCACTCGGCATACACAACGCGCCCCATCTGCTGCTGCTGATAGAGCGCCTCGCGGGTCTCGTGGAGCAGTGGGCCGTCGTAGTAGGTGCCCGCTTCGTGCAGCATAGCGGGTGGGTAGCTGGCAGTGGCAGCAATCTGCTGGGCCTGCTGCCGGTACCAGTCCAGTGCCGCCAGCACGTCGCGCTCGATGCGCTCAGGACGGCAGTAGACAGGCGCGGCTTCATCAACTAGCAGCACACACGGCGCTGCTCCCGCTGCCGGAGCAGGCACGGGGGTACACGCCGTTAGCAGCACAACTAGCCAGAACACCCTGCACTGCAATCGTTAGATCATCCTTCCTATCAGTGAAATACAACTATAGTACGACTATGACTACTCCATATTTCATTGTACAATAAGACACCCGACCCGAACAGCACGACACTATACTTGGTCGGACATAATAGACAACTGTCAGACAAGGAGCATCAGATTTTATGAAGCGTGTACTGGTTATACTGATGATTGTTGTGCTGGTTGGCATCGTTGCGGCCTGTGGTGGCGGTGATACACAGGAAGGCGATCAATCGGTGATCTTGATTGACCCCGCCATTCTGGAAGGCGAAGCCGATGGCGAGATGGACCCATCACTGGAACTGGGCATTCAGAACCTGACACCCCCCGCCGAAGACGACCTGGGTGATCAAGCGCTGGCACTGATCAACGAGCGCCGCACCGAGCAGGGGTGCCCGCCCTTGACCCGCAACAATCAGCTTGATACAGCAGCCTACGCCCACAGCGAAGATATGGCCCTGAACGACTACTTTGCCCACGAAAGCCGCGACGGGTCGCCCTTCTGGATGCGTATTCAAGCGGCAGGCTACAACTTTGCGCTGGCTGCCGAAAACCTGGTTGCAGGAACAGCTGATCCAGCGGTAGCGGTGGCCACCTGGATGAGCAGCGATGCCCACCGCGTAAACATTCTCAACTGCGACCTGACCGAGACGGGCCTCGGCTTTTACACCCTTGATGGCGATACCGGCAACATTAATTATACGTATTACTGGACGCAGGTGTTTGCGACTCCCCAGTAGGCGTTCTGGCGATTGTAGGCAGGTGGGCAGTAAGTATGTCCTGCTGCACGAATACCCGTGTCAGTTGATATGCGGGCATGGGGCGGGCCAGCAAAAAGCCCTGGACCTTTTTGCAGCCAAGCCGCTGCACCATGTGCAACTGTTCGGATGTTTCGACACCCTCGGCAATCACCTCGAGGCCAAACGAGTCGGACAGCGAGATGATAGCCTGGACCAGCGGCTTGGTGCTGAGTTCTTCACCACGCCGCTCCAGGCCCTGCACAAACGATTTGTCAATCTTGAGCATATCCACCGGGAAGCGGTGCAGATACGAGAGCGACGAGTAGCCGGTGCCAAAGTCGTCGATGGCGATTCGTACCCCATTTGAACGCAACAGATTCAACTGCTGGGTAATGGTTTCGGTATCACTCATCATCACGCCTTCGGTCAGTTCAAGTTCGAGTAAGGCCGGGTTGAGCTTGTACTGCTGGATCGCGTGGAGAATCATATCAGCAAAACCAGGTTGTGCAATCTGGGTCGCGGAGACATTGAGCGCAACCCGCAGACCCCCAACCACCTCCTGCCACTGTGCCGCCTGCTGACAGACTTCGTGCAGCACCCACTGACTGATCTGGGGCATCAGGCCGCTTTCTTCGGCGAGATGCAGAAACTGCCCCGCACTGAGCAGGTCGCGTTCGGGGTGCTGCCAGCGCAGCAACGCCTCAACTCCCATGATGGTGCCTGTTGTCGTATCGATCTGCGGCTGGTAATAGATCAATAACTCCTGATTGTGGATAGCACGGCGTAGGCAGTGCTCTTGCTCCAGTTGATCCATTGCCAGGATTGTCATGGCAGGCGCAAAACACATCACCTGATTGATGCCGGTTGAGCGTGCGCGATCCATCGCACGCTCGGCCCGCAAGAGCAGCGTGGCCGCGTCTTCGCTATCCTGTGGGGCAAAGCTAATACCCGCACTGGCTGAGAGAAACACCCGTATATCATCCACCGTAAAAACTTCATTCAAGGCATCGATCAACCGTCGCGCCAGCCGTACCGCATCCTGGACGTTGCGCTGGTGGGGCAGGATCAGACCAAACTCATCGCTGCCCAGCCGCGCCAGCATTGCCTCGGCAGGCAGGTGCTGCCAGAGCCGCTGTGGAATGAGCTTTAACAACTGGTCG